>CAKSOB010000001.1 GCA_934476545.1 uncultured Eubacteriales bacterium
ATCGCTGTCTCACGCGACAGCTTCACTATAATACCATCCTATCTTCCTTTTGTCAACACCTTTTTCCAATCTTTTTTAAAAAAGTTTAGAAAAATACAAAAAACGGCGAGAATTCCCTCATTTCTCGCCGTTTGTCCGGTTATTCTGTTTCTTTTTCCTTTGGAATTTTATAATAATGCCGTAATAAGAACCCCAATACTTTCGGATGATCAATCAAAATAATCTTCATAACGATCTCCTTTTCCTAAAAAACAGTTCAACAGTGTCGTTTGGCTACGGAAATGCCCAGTGCGGCAATAATGATCCCTGCGAAAAACAGCGTCAATTTTGTGGGGCAGAAACACGCCAACACCAAACCCAAACCGAATGTCACGGCAAATTGGCTTTTGCAATAGCATTTCCGCAGCCCTTTGCATGGCATTTTCATTATTGCAGCCTCCTGACCCTTTTTACTTTATCTTATGACGATTCTAAATTTGTGTGATTGTTTTTTGCGAAAAGAAAAAGCAGCCGATCGCTCGACTGCTCTCCTCTATGCGTCTACCACCATAATCACAGCGGTTCCGCTTTCTATTGTAATAGAGGCAACGTCCTCCGTTACCACATTGCTTACGCCCAATGGCACACCGATAACCAAATCTCCGTGTAGAAGCGGATATTGTAAGCCGGTATAGCTTGCAACGCATTGGGGCGCACCAAAAGGAAATACCGAGACGGTTCTGCCCTTTTGCTTTTCTAATAAGAAGGGAGCATCTCCGCTGCGGCGAAGCGCCACTAGGGTAGAAGCATCTTCTAACGTTGCGCTGCCGCCATGCTCTGCAATAAATTGCAATACGGAGAAATTCCCGTACTGGTGGTCGATTCTGCCGCCCAAAGCGCCCAGAATGCGAAATTGGGTATATCCTTTCTCCATTGCCACCTTAACGGCTGCCAGTAAATCGGTATCGTCCTTTTCTTGTGGCAGGCGAATCATCGGAATGGGTTTCTCCGGCAATTTGTGTGCAGAGTCGAAATCCCCAATCACAAGGTCGGGATGAAGCCCCCAAGACACAGCTCGGTCGTATCCGCCGTCTGCACAAATAACTGCGCTGTTCCCCACAGTAAATTGCGGTGGCAGAGTTGCCTCCGGTGAGGCACCAATCAAAATACACTCCGTCATTTTCGCTGCCACTCCTTAATATCCTTTACTTCGTTGAACATGGCAACGTAGCTTTCGTGACGAGAAGGTGCAATTTCCCCTTCCGTTACCGCTGCACAGACCGCACAGCCTTTTTCTCCGACATGATTGCAGGACTGAAATTTACACTGCCCCAAGTATGGCTCAAATTCCCGAAAGGCATATTGCAGCCGCTCTTTCTTCACCATATCATATCGCTCAATATCTACGGTAGAGAAGCCGGGGGTATCGGCAACATAGCCGCCGCTTTCCAACTTCAACAGTTCTACGCTGCGAGTGGTATGGCGACCACGCCCCAGCTTTTGGCTGATTTCTCCGGTTTCCCGTGCAAAGGCGGTGCTGATACGATTGAGCAAGGTAGACTTGCCCACACCGGTATTCCCGGCAAAAGCAGAAATCTTTCCTGCCAGCCGGGCACGAATCTCCGCAATGCCATCTTTTCTGTCTGTTCCTACCAACAATACGGGAATTCCCGCATTGCGATAAATCTCTGCCACCTCATCGCCGTCTTGCAAATCGTTCTTTGTCAAAACAACAAGGGGATCAATTCCTTTATCCTCTGCCACGGCAATCATTTTATCCAATACCGTTAAGTTGGGGGCAGGGTCGCACACAGAGCTGATTAGGAACAGCTGGTCTAAATTTGCCAAAGGCGGACGAATCAAGCTATTCTTTCGAGGATGGATTTCGGTAACGGTTACACCTCCATCCTCCAACAGAATCGTCACATGATCTCCTGCCAATGGCTTTTGCTTTGTTTTTCGGAAAGAGCCTCTGGCTTTGCATTCATAAACGACTCCGTCGGACTCTACATAATAAAATCCACCGATGCCTTGTAATAATAATCCCTGTTTTTCTTCCATAGCCATCAGTTGGTAATATCTCCATAATCGTCGTCGGTAATGTCAGGGTCTACATAGCCGCCGTAACTGCTTGTGTTATTGCTGTCATTGCCGTCTTCTTTTCCGCTGTACTGATAGCTTCCGGTCTGTTGAACCGTACCGTCATCAAAGTCCACTTCATACTCTGCATACAGTTGTCCGTCCAAATAAACACGAACCGACTGCGTGCCTTCGCCCTTGGTGCCAATTGCAATAGACTTTTGGCTGGAATGAACCGACTGGCTGGTGTACAGGTTTCCATCCATATAGACTTCCATGTTCATAGAGCCGGATACACCGCTAGGCAGGGCGATATTCACATTCAACTCGGTGATGGATTTTCCGTCACTGATTACCAAGGATACAGAAGAATCCTTTTCTACGGAAGTTCCCTGAGATGGAGAGGCAGAAATGACACAACCCTTTTCCACAGAGTTGCTCTTTTCATAAGAGATACCGCCTACTTTCAGTCCGGCATTCTCAATCATTGCTTTTGCAGTATCCAGAGTTTCTCCGTTTACACCCGGAACGTCTACCTTTTCTTTACCGGTGCTGACATAAATGGTAACTTCGCTGCCCTTTGGCGCTTTTTGTCCGGCTTCCGGATTGGTGCGGATAACACGACCCTTTGCCACAGAATCATTTGTTTCCTCTTCTACCTTATAGGTAAAGCCTTGCTTTTGAAGAGCTGTGATAGCATCCGCTTGCTTTTCATTCTTCACGTCCGGAATGGCAACGGTGCTCTTTCCGCTGCTGACATAAAGAGTTACTTCCGCATTGCTCTTTATTTTCAGTTTACCATCCGGATTTTGACGAACGATGATGCCAACGTCTTCATCACTGTCTTCTACATATTCTACCTTTAATTGCAGGTCCTTATAGTCGGAATCCTTTTGCTTTTCTTGTACTTCGGATAATTTTTGGCCAACAAACTGCGGCAGGTCAATCTCAGTAGCGGTAGAACTGTTTCCGCCACCACCGAATACATTAAAGACAAACAGCAAAATAATCACAACAATGGCTGCCGCTGCCGCCGCACCGACACTGATGCCGACAATTAAGCCTGTCTTTTTCTTCGGCGCCTCTTCTGCCACATCATCGCTGTCATAAGCGTAATTATCTCCGTACCGCTGTACCTCCGGTACCGGTTGACGTTGTACCGGAGGTTGCTGCGTTGGCTGCGGCGCTGTTGTCTTTGGAGACGGAACTTCCCGCACCACCGCACCGGCAGACGGAACGGTTCCCACTACACGGGTTGGCTCTTCTGCTGCCGATTCATAGATGTAATAAAAGCGAATGTTCGGATCTCTGCGGAAAGCATCCAAGTCCACCAACATTTCTCTGGCAGACTGATACCGCTGCTGTGGATTCTTCTGCATTGCCTTAAGGGTAATCTCTTCCAATCCAATCGGAATGGCAGGGTTGATCTCTCTCGGTGGCTTTGGATCGGTTTGCAACTGCATAATTGCCACCGACACCGCATTGTCCGCCTCAAAGGGCAGTTGTCCGGTAATCATTTCGTACAACATGACACCAACAGAGTAAATATCTGTCTTGCCGTCGGTCAACTCTCCTCTTGCCTGCTCCGGCGCAATGTAATGCACCGAACCGATGGCCTTATCGGTCATAGTTCTGGTTTCACTATGGGAGAATCGCGCAATACCGAAGTCAGTCACTTTAATGGTACCGTCCCGCAGCAACATAATATTTTGCGGTTTAATATCTCTGTGAATAATGCCGTTTTCATGGGCATGGTGCAGCGCTTTCAGAATTTGAGCGGTAAAGTGGATGGCTTCTTTCCAGCTAACGCCTCCGGTTTGCCGATCCAAGTATTCCTTCAGCGTAATACCGTCAATGTATTCCATTACGATATACTGCATTCGATCCCCAAAGCTAACGCTGTATACCTTTACAATATTGGGGTGATCCAACATTGCAATGGCTTTCGATTCATTCTTGAACCGACGCATAAAGTCTTGATTTCCTAAAAATTCCTCTTTCAGAATTTTAATGGCAACCGTACGGTCATCAATAATGTCATACGCTTTATAAACGTAAGCCATGCCGCCGACACCGATCAATTCTTGGATTTCATATCTGGCGTCCAAGCGTTTTCCCGAATATTTGTCCATGGATCTTCCTCACTTTCCTCTCAGTTCTCAATTACAGCAATGGTAATATTATCATTGCCGCCCCGTTCTTTGGCATCTGCCACCAATTTTTGCAGCAGAGATGCCGGGTCCAACTGCTTTGCTTGCTCCAGCAGTTCTTCTTCCGAAATATAATTACTCAGTCCATCGGAACAGAGCAGCAATAAATCACCGGGTTCTAAAGGGTACTCGCTGTAATCCGGCTCCACCGTTTCCCGCACGCCAAGGCAGCGGGTAATGATGTTGCGCTGCGGATGCTTTTTCGCTTCTTCCTCCGTCAGCGTTCCGGAATCAATCAATTCTTGCACTACGGAATGATCCTTTGTCATGCGGATAATCTGATCCTCCCGTAGCAAATAGGCTCGGCTGTCTCCTGCGTGACAAACGTGTGCTTTCCCTTGGGATACCAAAACCACCACTGCTGTTGTTCCCATACCGGATAAACTTTCATATGCATTCGACAGATTGAAAATGACTGTATTGGCATCGCAAAGCGCGCCGTGGAGCAAATATTTGATGGTATTGTCCGACGCACCTTCGCTGTAATTTTTGGTCACACTGTCTACAATGGCTTGCACCGCATTTTGACTGGCAACCTCTCCGGCTTTCGCACCGCCCATTCCATCACAAACCACCGCCCAAGCACCGTCGGGCAAGAGTCCTGTTTTCACATCGTCCTCATTTTGCTTTCGCACAAGTCCGATATCTGTAATAGCGTCTACTTTCATTCCGCCACCTCCTCTCTATGTCTGCGGCGCAGTTGCCCGCAGGAAGCGTCAATATCCGACCCCAAGGTTCGGCGCACCGTTGCCGTTACGCCGCTGTCATTCAAAATTTTACAGAAGCGTTTCAGCCGTTGCCCGTCACTTTTTCGGTAGTCGTTTCCGGTTACGTTATTCACCGGAATTAAATTGACATGACTTAAGGTTCCTTTTAATTTTTTCGCCAACTCTCTGGCACAGTCGTCACTGTCGCTGACACCGGAAATCATGGCATATTCAAAAGAAATGCGCCGTCCGGTGGTTTTGCTGTAATAACGACAGGCTTTCAGCAACGTATCCACGCCCCATTTCCGATTGATCGGCATGGTGCGGGAACGAATGGTATCGTTAGGCGCATGGAGCGAAACCGACAAGGTCAACTGCAATTTTCGGTCTGCCAAGTCGTAGATTTTATCCACGATGCCGCAGGTCGATAAGGAAATGTGCCGCATTCCGATATTCAGTCCCTCATCCGAGGAAACCAACTCCAAAAAGCGCAGAACATTTTCATAGTTATCCAAAGGTTCGCCCATTCCCATAAGCACCACATTGGAGATGCGAATATTCTCCTCTCGCTGCGCTGCTTGAATCTGCGCCAACATTTCCGAGGGCTTTAGGTTTCGCAAAAAGCCACTCATGCCGGTAGCGCAAAAGGTACAACCCATCCGGCAACCCACTTGCGTAGAAATACAGATAGAATAGCCGTGATGATACTGCATCAGTACTGACTCCACACAATCGCCGCCGGGCAGCGAAAAGAGATATTTCACCGTATTGTCCAGAGCAGAAACTTGTTTTCGCTCAATGACAGCGGTGGTAATCTCATATCGCTCCGAAAGCAGTTCTCGTGTTGCCTTCGATTGGTCGCTCATTTCTTCAAAACACACAACGCCCCGTTGGTGCAGCCACCGATAAATCTGCGTTGCCTTATACTTTGGCAGTGAAAGCGTTGCCAGCTCTGCTTGCAGTTCGGGAAGCGTCATGGATTTAATATCTAATTTACAGTTGGCTTCTGATTCCATTTTGTTCGTTTCCTCCTGATGGCTCACCGGAACCGGAAAAAGTTCAGGGTTCTATCCCGACTTTTCTAGTTTCCTGTTTTTTGAAACAACGCCACAAAAAATCCGTCTGTGTCGTTGATATGGGGCAATAGGGTTAGCTGATATTCCGGCTCCTCGATTCCACGCTTCACAGTTTCAGGCAGTACCAGCGGCAAGGGAGAAAATTCCGGATGTTCTTTTAAAAACCGCTCTGCAACTTGTCCGTTTTCCGCCGGATTCAAGCTGCAAGTAGAGTATGCCAGCACACCGCCATCCTTTACTTGTCGGGCAGCCTGCTCCAAAATGGTAAATTGCAGCTCCGGTAATCCTTCCAGCGTTTTGGGGTCTTTGTATCGAATTTCCGGTTTTCGTCCGATAATACCCAAACCGGCACAAGGCGCATCACACAGAACACGATCTGCATTCAGCAGGGCTTCCTCCGGATTGGTGGAATCTCGAATCCATGCTTCTATATTGGAAAGGGAAAGCCGTTCCGCACCCTTGCGAATCAAGCCGACCTTTCCTTTATATTTATCAAAGGAAAGAACGGTTCCCGTTCCCTCCATCAATTCTGCCATGGTAAAGGTTTTTCCGCCGGGCGCAGCGCACAAATCCGCTACTCGTTCTCCCGGCTTTGGCGCAAGCAAATGGCAGCAAAGCTGAGAGGACAAATCCTGAATATGGAACAATCCCTCTTGGAAGCTGCTCAAATGATCTACGGCACCGGTTCCTTTCAGCGCAATGGCATCCGGTAAGAGGTCTACTTTCCAAGCGGTTACGCCCTCTTCCTCCAACCGTTGCAGCAGTGCCTCGGTGGAGATTTTGGTCGTGTTCACCCTCGCATACACCGGAAGCCGTTTTTGCAGAGCCTCCGCCATTTGCAAGGCAGTATTCTTTCCATAGCTCTTCTCCCAAAGGGTCAGCAGCCATTCGGGAATGGAATATTTTACGCTCAACGCTTTTTTCGGAGAGCGTTTTTCATCGGGATACGGAAGATGATCCAAGCTCCGCACCAAAGAACGCAGCACACCGTTAATAAAGCCTTTGGCTTTTTCCAGCTTTTTATTCCCGGAAGCCGCATTTACTGCTTCATTCACCGCAGCCGAATGAGGAATCTTCTCCAAATACAAAATTTGATATGCCCCGATTCGCAAAATATTCAACACTTCCGGGGACAAACTGTTCAAAGGCAGCTTGGAAAACTTGCTCAGCAAATAGTCCAAGGTGATGCGCCGTTCCAATACCCCGTAAAAAATTGCGGTGGCAAGGGCAGCGTCCTTTTTTTCCAGTTCATACTTGCGAATGGCTTTATCAATGACAATATTGGAGTAGCCTTCGTTTTCTTCTACCTGCAACAGGGCGGTCAGTGCAGCCGCTCTTCCACTGTTCATACCGATGCCCCCAATACGTCACCCGAATGAACCGGATGTCCACGGAAAAAATCTGCGGCGTTCATGCGCTTGCTGCCTTCGTACTGCACTTCCAACAATTCCAACACGCCTGTTCCGCAGCAAACAAAATACCGACCGTTCTTTACCAAAACCTCTCCCGGTGCGCCGGAATAGGATTCCGAGCAACGTCCTGTCTTGTGAATCTTCAAGGTTTTTCCGTGGAAGGTTGTGGTTGCCACCGGCCAAGGAGATAATCCACGCACCTGATCGTGAAGGGTCAGAGCATCCTTACTCCAATCAATGGGGCAAAGAGATTTGTCGATTTTCTTGGTATGGCTGGCAAGGGATTCCTCCTGCGGCTCTCTCTCGATTGCTTTTTTAGACAAGCCCTCTACAGTTTCCACTAAAAGAGATGCGCCCAGTTGGGACAACCGGTCAAATAATTCTCCGGAGGTTTCATCTGGGTCAATTTTTGTTTCTGCCTTTAGGAGCATATCACCGGTATCCAAGCCCTCTCCCATATACATGGTGGTCACACCGGTAACGGCATCGCCGTTCAGCACTGCCCATTGGATAGGCGCTGCGCCACGATATTTCGGCAGCAGGGAACCATGCACATTCACGCAGCCATAAGGCGGAATGTCCAAAACGGATTTTGGCAGCAATTTTCCGTATGCCACCACCACAATCAGTTCCGGCTGCAAGTTTTGCAGTTCCGCAACGGTTTCCGCATCTCGGAAAGTTTCCGGCTGATACACCGGAATATTGTTCTCCAACGCCAAGGTTTTCACCGGCGGCGGTGTTAAAATTTGCTTTCTGCCCACCGGCTTATCCGGCTGTGTGTAAACACCACAAACCTCGTGACCTGCATCCAACAGGGCTTGCAGACAGGGAACCGCAAAATCCGGTGTTCCCATAAATACCACTCTCATGAAATTCCTCCTAGCGAGACAACAATGCTTCGATCTCGTCCTCATCCATTACATCGGCAGTCAAATCACCGATTACATGATTCTTAAACAGAATGCCGTCCAAGTGATCCAGTTCATGGCAAGTTGCAACTGCAAACAAACCGGTTGCCTCATACTCAAAGAACTCGCCGTTGCGATCCTGTGCCCGTACTTTGATTTTTGCCGGGCGACGTGTTACGCCCCACTGATTTGGGCAGGAAAGGCAGCCTTCTTGCAAATTCTGTTCGCCCTCGGCTTCAATAATTTCCGGGTTAATCAACTCTACTTTTCCTTCTCCAATGTCAATTACACATACACGACGAACAATTCCCACCTGTGGCGCTGCCAAACCGCAGCCGTCTGCGTCCACAAGGGTATCGTACATATCGTCCAGCAGCTCCCACAGACGCTGATCGAATTTTTCTACCGGTCTGCACTTCTTAGTCAGAACCTCATCGCCTTCAATTACAATTTTCCGAATTGCCATAGTTTTCCCATCCTTTATTCATTCTCTTAATTCAAAATACTACATTTTTCAGTTTTCTATCTATATATAAAGCACAAATACGGCAAAATCGTGAACAGAAGCCATCCGAATTGTAAACTTTTTCTGTTCCCACAGTCGCTTGATGCTATGTGGTTTTATTTTATCATATCTGCCTTTAAAATGCACGAATTTTTATAGCATATCCGGGCAAGGATCGGCAAAAACCGTTACTTCCCGAAATGCTTTTTCTTTGGCGCAGCGCACCAATAATTTGGACAAAAATGCTCGAAACCGTCGGTCATTTCTGCACTTAACAATCACCCGATACCGATACTTATTGCTCAGCTTTGCCACCGCCGCCGGCGAAGGTTGCAATGCCCGCAGGGGTAAGTCGCTGTATTCTGTTTGCGCTAACTCTCCTAAATAATGCAAAAATCGTTCTCCGGCTTGGCGCACGGTTTCTTCCGATTTCCCTACAAAGCCTACCGTTACCAAATCGGCAAAGGGCGGATACAACATGGCCTTGCGGTACTGAATCTCCTGTCTATAAAACGACGGAAAATCCTGCCGTGCCGCCAACGCAATGATATTATTTTCCGGCGTGAAGGTTTGGATGATTGCTTTTCCGGGATGATTTCCTCTCCCGGAACGCCCTACCACTTGAGTCAGCAGCGCAAAGGTTCGCTCACTGCTGCGAAAGTCATCGCTATACAAGGACTGATCCGCCAGCAGCACCGCCGCCAATGTGACATTTTCAAAATCCAATCCCTTTGCCACCATTTGCGTTCCCAAGATGATGTCGTATTCTCCTCGTTCAAAAGCCGCCAGTTTTTTTTCGTAATCTCCACGGTGCATTGCCGCATCGGTATCCAACCGCAGAATACGCGCATCGGGTAAAAATTCCTGCAACTGTTCCTCCGCCCGCTGCGTTCCCACGCCGGTAAAGCGTACTTCCCGCTCATGACAGTGGGGACATTCATCGGAAAACGGTTTGGAATATCCACAATAATGGCACATGAGCCGATGGTTGGCAGCATGATAGGTAAGGGAAATACTGCAATGCGGGCAGGTGACCACCTCTCGGCAGTTTCGGCAAACCGCAAACGAATGATACCCCCGCCGATTCAGCAAAAGAATCGACTGGTGTTTTTGCTCCAAATTTTGCCGCAAATCCGTCAGCAGCATGGAGCTGAACAGCGTAGTATTTCCGGATAGCTGTTCCTCGTTCATATCTACCACTGCCACCTCCGGAAGCTGTGCGTTTCCATAGCGATGGGGCAAACTCGCCCAACCGTATCGCCCTGTTTGGGCAGCATGGGCAGTTTCCATACTGGGCGTTGCAGAAGATAACACCAACAATCCCTTGTGGTAGGCAGCGCGAAACTTTGCTACCTCTCTGGCATGAAATCGAGGAGACATCTCCGATTTATAGGTATGCTCATGTTCCTCATCCATAATAATCAACCCAAGCTGTTCAAAGGGGGCAAACACTGCCGAGCGTGTGCCTACGGCGATCTTGGCTTCTCCGTTTTTCACCCGTTTCCATTCGTCCATCCGCTCTGCCAAGGACAAGCCGCTATGGAAAACTGCCACTGATTTCCCGTATCGTCGATGGAATCGCCCAATCGTTTGAGGCGTCAGAGAAATTTCCGGCACCATAACAATAACGCCTTCTCCTCGACGCACCGCTTCATCAATGAGTTTTAGGAACACCAATGTCTTTCCGCTGCCGGTCACGCCATACAACAACGAAACCGCCGCATCTTCTCCCTGATATTGGGATAACAATCGGTCAAATGCCGTTTGTTGTTCGGGAGAAAGGAGTACCGCCTCTTGGGATTCCTCCGGTTGTGCCGTTTCATAAGGATTGCGGTATACCGCTTCCTCATAAAATTCCGCAACACCGTTCTTCACCATGGTATTGACCACCGCAGGCGTTACGCCGGTAAAGTAACACACTTCTTTTAAGGAAACGCCGCCGGCAGCTTCTAGCACATTATAAACTTCTTGTTGGCGAGGGGTGAGTTTTTTCTTCATTCCGTCCGGACAAAGGCGCACCATCTTGGCTGTGGCATCGTGAATATTTCGCACTGCTCCGCTGGAACGAATCAACGCTCCCTTGCGATAGAGCAGCTCCAATAGCTTTGTGGTTTTGTCCAATCCCAAATCACCGTATAGCTTTTCTTCCCGCGCCAGATTTCTTTTTCGGTGTAAATATTCTAAGATTTGCTGCTCCGTTTCCGTATAGTCGGATAAGGTGTACTCATCATAGGGCTTTGCTAAACCATAGGTATGTTTGATTTTGTAACCAATCCCCACAGGCAAAAGTAGGTGTACCACCTCAAACAGGGTACAAAAATACCGCTCTTTGAGCCAGAACACCATCTCTCGCATTTCTTCATTCAGCAACGGTTTCCGATCCAATACCTGCGTAATGGATTTCAACTGCGCTGCTTCTGTCACATCCTGTAGGGTTGTTCGGGACAGGATCACCCCTTGCCGGTTTCCGTTAGAACGTCCAAACGGCACTAAAACCCTGCACCCCTCCACGGCACTGGAACCCAGTTCGGGCGGCACAAGGTAATCAAACGGCTTATCAAAATCGTAGGCTGTATTTTCAACACATACCTGTACGACTAATTGTGTTTCTAATGCAAACTCGCTCATTCTCCGTCGGCAGCATCAGCTTCCTGTGTTTCTTCCGGTTCTTCTGCTTTTTCTTCCGGCTCATCCTGCGCTTTTGGCTCCTCACGATAATTGCAGATGCAATCCAGACGACCGCATTCCTCACAAGGCTCTGTTTCCACGATTTCAAAATCATGGTCGATGTACTCTTGTACCGCCATATCTACCGGCTTATCGATCAGAATTTCTCCCTTAATTTCTGCATCCTCTGCGATTTCACGGGCTTTTTTTGCAATTCCTACTACCAAGGAATAGGTGCTGATCTTTAAATCCTTTGTCAACTCTGCAGATGGTTTCAACATAATACTTCTTCCTTTCTATTCTTTAACTGTTCCGTGCGGCACGTTCCTTTCGGAGAATCTCCATAATCTCCTCTGCCGCTTCCGCTACATCTGTATTTACTACATTATAATCATAGCAATCTGCCTGCTTCAGCTCTTCCTTTGCCGTAGTCAGTCGCTTTTGAATGGTTTCTTCATTCTCGGTGCCGCGACCACGCAGACGGTTCTCCAATTCCTCTACCGAAGGAGGCAACAGGAAAATAGTCACACAGTCCGGACATTTTTTCTTTACCTGCTCACCGCCCTGCACTTCAATCTCCAACAAGACATCGTTGCCCTCATTCCGCCATTCTTCCACAGGGTCTTTCGGTGTTCCGTAGTAACGACCGCAATACTCTGCGTATTCCAGAACGGCATCCTTTGCAATGAGAGATTCAAACTCCTCTCGTGTCAGGAAAAAATAATGCTCTCCGTGCTGCTCTCCCTCTCTGGGATTGCGTGTTGTGGCGGATACCGACAACCGTACCTGCGGGTTATCCTCCAAGAGTTTCCGAATTACTGTGCCTTTTCCCGTTCCGCTGGGACCGGAAAGCACTACCAAAAGTCCTCTGTCAGCCATTATCCTCCAGTTCCTCCTCGTTGATTTCATCCTCATGTCCATGCAGGCGGTTGGCAACCGTTTCCGGCTGTAAGGCAGACAGCACCACATGGTCGCTATCCATCACCAACACGGTTCGTGTTCGCCGTCCAAAGGTAGCATCAATCAAGGTGCCGTTCTCCTTTGACTCCTGCACCATTCGCTTAATCGGCGCGGATTCCGGACTGACCATTGCCACAATTCGCCCGGCGGAAACCATATTGCCAAATCCGATATTTACTAATTTCATACGATGCTCCTCCCTCCTGCAAGGCGATCTTCCGCTGCTTTTACTTTTATTTTATCAGTTCTTGATTGGAAATGCAAGATTTGAAATCACACTTCCCCATCAACAATGCGCTCCGGGTTTGCACCGATGAACGATTCGGTTCATGGGACTGACCATCCCTTCCGCTTCTTCCAAAAATCCTTTTTGCGCAAAGAACCACGCCAATTCTGCCACATGAGAAATAACCTGCTCTGCGCCGTTGGTTTCTCCATAAGAAGCAGCGGCACGCATCAAACTGTCAGCAATCATTTTTCCCATGCTGTCTAAGGTTTTTAGGGATTGTCCGGATACGGTCATATCATACATTCGCAACACCGTTCCATCCACCGAAAGCACCACCGTACCCAAAATATCCGATTTTTCCGCCATCACCATTACGTCACCCTTGCCGGAAAGCATTGGATAGCGAGATAAAACAGCCTTTTTTTGCTGTTGATCCTCCATGGGCAAAATGGTAATCATCGGCGGCGACCTCCCTCGTTCTGCTCTTCCTTAGGCGCGCCCTTTGCAGCATTGCGGAGTTTCTTTACTTCTTCCAATGTTAAGCGACGGAAGTCACCCGGCTGCAGCATTCCCAATTTCACCGGTCCGATAGCAATACGCTTCAAGCGCGCAACCTCCAGTCCAATCGCTTCACACATATTGCGGATTTGTCGGTTTCTGCCCTCAAACAGGACGATTTCCAACACAACACGACCGGGCTCTTGGGAAAGAACCCGCACCTGTGCCGGCAATGTCCGTTGACCGTCTAACACAATACCCATTGCCAACTGAGTGAGCTGTTCCTCATTGATGGAAGGACGCACGGTAACACGATAGGTCTTTGGCACATGGGTAGACGGGTGAGAAACCAAATTAGCAAATTCGCCGTCATTGGTCATGAGCAGCATTCCTTCGGAATCTCTGTCCAGTCGTCCCACCGGATAAACACGCTCCGGAATATCCGATACCAGCTCCGCAACGCACTTCCGTCCCATTTCATCCTGCATGGTTGTGATAAATCCTCTGGGCTTATGGAGCATATAGTACACGTTTCTCTGAGAAACAATGGGTTTTCCGTTAACGGAAATCTTATCTTTCTTTGGGTCTACCTTATCTCCGATTTTTGCAATGACTCCATTCACACGCACTTGCCCGTTGGCGATCATCTCCTCCGCCTTTCGACGGGAGGCAACACCGCAGTCCGCAAGCATTTTTTGCAGCCTAACATCTTTTGCCATAATTTTTCATCCTGCCTTTTCTATTATTTTATCGTTATAACTTTTTGTTTCCTTTAAGAAAATACCTTTGTAAACCACCACAAGGCGCTTTGCCAAAAGGTTCGTTTGATTTCTGCCGGAGCAACCACTTCTTCCGTAAGCAACGGGGCTTCCGCCACGGTGTTGCCGTCTACGGTATAGACGACCTTGCCCACGACAGCGCCTTGCTGAACAGGCGCATACAAAAACCGAGGCAGCTGAACGTGAGCCTCCGGCTGCTGTCCGGTTTCTACTAACGGATGTTCCGCTAAAGAACCGGTCACTGCCAATACCTGTTCAGCGGTTCCTCCCACCACCGGAACGGAAAAGCACTCCGGCAACGTTGGGAACTCCATAGGCTGCACCTTCGAAAAGCCGTAATCCAGCAACGCAATATGGTCGTTCCAATCATCCGGTGCATTAAGCGTTACCGCTACCAGCAAAACACCGTTCCGCTCCGCCGCAGACACAAGGCATCGTCCTGCCTTTTTAGTGAATCCGGTTTTCATCCCGATGCACCCTTTATACAACCGCAGCAAGCGGTTGTGATTCGTCAGCGTTACTGTTTTTTGCGGAGAAACAAAAGATACTTGCACAGCGGTTTGACTGCACAAGGCACGGAACGACTCTGTTTGAATCGCCGCTGCGCCCAGTTTTGCCATATCTGATGCCGTGGAATAATGCGCTGCATCGTCCAACCCTGAGGGCGTAACAAAATGGGTATGCGCCATTTCCAAGCGAGCTGCCCGCTCGTTCATTCGGCGGGCAAACTGCTCGGTGGTTCCATCAAGGGCAATCGCCGCCGCATTGGCAGCATCATTGCCGGATACCATCAACATTCCTGCCGCCAGCGCAGAAAGCGGCAACTGATCCCCGGCTTTTAGTCCCATAGAGGAACCCTCCACCGCAATCATTTCCTCGGTAATGGTTACCACTTTATCATTTTGGCTTGCCTCCTCTAATGTCAGCAATGCCGTCATGATTTTCGTGGTGCTTGCCATCGCCATCTGCTGCTCGCCGTTATGAGAATAGAGCGTTTGCCCGGTATTCACACAGTAGACTACCGCCGCTTCGGCAGAAAGTGACAAGGATTCCGTTTCCGCAAATGCAACGGTAGAACAAGCAATTCCCAACACAACGGCTGGGAAAATCGCTATCAGAATACAAAGTTGTTTTTTCAGGAACAAAGCAACCACCTGCCAAAGGTTTTTAACCTATAAGTATGCAGATGATTGCTCCTTTTAGACATCGTTATCCTGTTTTTTTGTTGTGAACTTACAGACCGGCTTTCTCCATCTTCTTCAGTTCTTTTTCCGCTTTCTTCTCTGCCTTTTTCGCAGCACGCTCTTCCTTCTTATCATCGAGGAAATCGCCTACTTTGTCCATCATATCCGGTACTTTTTCAATCACACGATCCACAGAGCTGATAAACGGCTCTACCTGAATCATCTTTACAACGCCGTCTTTTACAGACAGAAACGCAACCGGTGTTACGGTGATCCCGCCGCCACCGCCTGCACCAAATGCACTTGCGTTGGTCTTGGAGTTTGCGTCGCCGCCGCCGGTACCGAAGCCGTAGCTGACCTTGGACACAGGGATGATGGTGGTACCGTCCGGTGTGGTGATCGGATCACCGATTACCGAGTTGGAGTTCACCATTGTCTTGAGGTTTTCCATAATAGATTCCATTGTACCTTTTACTGTATTGTTGTCTGCCATTTTCGTACACCGCCTTTATCAATTTTGAGATCCTGTATTTTGGAGTTTAGTCTGTTCTTCCGTCCGCTCTTTTGCGGTTTTGTTGGCTGCAAGATAAATCTTGATACACCGGAACAAAGCGCCGAAGACTGTGGACAATAAGAACCATGGCTTAATGCCGACTTGCGCATACACGCTGATATGAGAATCCTCCGACACAAAATCGGGAGAAACTTGCATAGTTACATCCTTGCGCTTTTTCTTTGGCACAAGGGGCAGCAGCACTGTCATGCAGGGCTGCAATACGGCGCAGACACGACCATATAAAATTGCTGTGTCTGCTGCATCTCCTGCGGACAACCGAATGTCGCCCCAGAGATGATACACCACCACATGAGAGAACAGCTTTTTCATGGTGGAGGCTGCCAGCTTGGTTACCTCTGTTGCCA
Organism: uncultured Eubacteriales bacterium; assembly: GCA_934476545.1. GTDB lineage: Bacteria > Bacillota > Clostridia > Oscillospirales > Acutalibacteraceae > UMGS1071. The sequence goes on from CAKSOB010000001.1 coordinate 16,115, forward strand.
AGTGCAGCAGTCCGGAAATCCCATGCTGTTCCTTTAATCGTTGGAAAAAGGTTGGTTCTTTCTCTTCGGAGGATGGTTCTTTTTTGGGTTTCTTTTCTTTTTTTATCTTTTCCGGTTGTTCCTTTTGGGGTAAAATTCGAATCCGAATCGGTCCATACCCAATTTTCAGGGTCAGGTCCTCTCCGTACCAAAGCGAAAGCTTCAGAGGGCAGAGCAGCAGTAAGCAAAGGAACAGCGCAATGCTGCCCAATACAATTCCTACTACCATAGTATTCCCTCCTGTTCTTTCGTTTTTATTCGTTTACATCCGTTAATTTCAGCTGCTCCGGAGGCGCTTCCTCAGAGGCTTCTTCACTGTTCGGCAAGGGCGGTAACTCCTCTAAGGAAGAAATGCCCATACAGCGAAGAAAGTTCTGTGTGGTTCCGTAAAGCAGTGGTCTGCCCGGCAGTTCCAGTCGGCCTCGTTCTTCGATGAGTCCCTTGGTCATCAAGCTGCCCACCACACCGGAGCAATCTACGCCACGCACCTGCTCCAAAAAGGATTTGGTCACCGGTTGGTTATACGCCACCACCGCCAACACTTCCATCGCTGCCGAGGATAACGGTGCATTTCGGCGCAGCTCCAATACCCGCCGAACCTGCGGCGCAAAATCCTTGTTGCTACACATTTGGTATTCCCCGTCAAGCTTTACAACGTGAATCCCTCTGGTATCTTCCGCATACTGCTTCGATACGGTTTCCAGCAACACTTCTGCTTTTCTCACTGAAATCTCCAGTGCATCGGCAATTTTATCCGGTGACACCGGATCTCCCGATGCAAATAAGATGGCTTCCACTGCGCCCAGTTGTTCTTGTTCTGTCATTCCTGTTCCTCCCGTTGCCGCAGTGCCACCATACTGCCGCTGTCGGTGTCCTCCACCGTAACGCGTCCGCCTTTTACCAATTCCAGCACTGCCAAAAAAGTGGCGACCATCTCGGTTTTTTCCGACTTTCCGGTAAACAACGCCACATAGGGGAGTTGTCCCACCGGACGCAGTCGCCGTAATACGGAAATAATTTGAGAGGTTACCGATACCACCGGTCTGGATACCAGAGCGGAAATTTTCTCCATAGGCGGCGGAACGAACCGCTTGCCTTTCCCTACGGCAGCGCGATATGCCAACGCCAACTCTGCCGGGTCCAATGCCCGCTGATACAGGGGATTTTTCGGCAGCTTTTGCGGCTCTCGAATGAACCGATCCAAAGACAACAGCTTGCCGAATTCCCCTGCCATTTCTTTGCAGATTTGATATTCCAGAAGTTGTCCCACCAGTTCTTTCTCTAACGCTTCGGCTTCCTCGTGCTTGGGCAGAAGATACACTGTTTTAATATAAACCAGTCGGGACGCCATTTCCAAGAACTCGCTGGCAACGTCTAAGTTCGCTGCCTGCATTTGCTCGATTTGCTCCAAATATTGGTCTAATAGGGAAGAAATTCGCACCTCGGAAATTTGCAGCTTATTCTTTGCAATCAAATGCAGCAGCAAATCTAAAGGGCCTTCAAAATCCGGCAGCTTATATGAAAGTTGTTCCACCGTTATAACGCTCCAAACCACCGGAAGGGCAACTGCGCCAGCCACAAAATTCCATTAAGAAAGGCATCCTGCACAACATTCAGCGGACCGGTCATTACACCGCTAAACAGCAGAATAAAGACGATCGGGATAAGGAACCGCTGATACTTGTAATATTGCATCTCCATTTTGGGAGAGAGAAATGCGCCAACGATCTTAGAACCATCCAACGGTGGCAGGGGCAGCAAGTTGAACACCGCCAAGGACACGTTGATGGAAATATAATACTGGAAGCAGTAATAGACCCACGACGGCGCATCGCCCTTTGTCAGCACAAAGACACCCACATACACAAATGCGCCCACCAAGGCGGCAACCAAGTTGGATACCGGACCTGCCAAGGCAGTCAGCGCCATGCCGGATCTTCGGTGCTTAAAATTATTGGGGTTGATCGGAACGGGCTTTGCCCAGCCGAATCCAAATAATAGGATAAACAACGCACCGATGGGATCAATGCTGGCAATGGGGTTAAATGTCAGCCGACCTTCCCGCTTGGCGGTGTCATCTCCTAATTTATGGGCTACAAAGCCGTGTGCCCACTCATGCAGCGGCAAAATCAGAAAGATAATAACCAATACCGCAGCAATCTGCGGCAGGATGATCGCTAATTTTTCTCCGGAGGTATAGGCTCCGTTCAAAAGGACGCGTAGGATCAAAAGCGCCACCTCCTTTTTATCTTATCATTATAAGCGATTGCACTGGAAAATACAACTATCCCATTTAAACTTTTTTGCGCTTTCTGACTCCCCTATTGAATTTGTCTAATTTTTTTGGTAAAATAAAAACAGTTTACGCTTGCAAGGAGGATATAGAATGCCAATCGAAATACAAAGTAATCTACCGGCTGCCAAAATTCTGGAACAGGAAAATATTTTTGTCATGACGAAGGAACGAGCCTCCACGCAGGACATTCGCCCCCTGAAGATCTTGATCCTCAATATTATGCCCACCAAAATTCAAACGGAAACTCAGCTTTTGCGGTTGCTGGGCAATACCCCGCTGCAATTAACCATTGAATTTTTACAAACCGCCACCCATGTTTCCCGCAACACTTCCGCTTCTCACCTGAATACGTTCTATAAAACCTTCGATGAGATTAAAGAAGAAAAGTTTGACGGCATGATCATCACCGGTGCGCCGGTGGAACAGATGGACTTCAAAGATGTGGATTACTGGGAGGAGCTGTGCGAAATTATGGAATGGAGCCGTACAAACGTGTACTCCACCATGCACATTTGTTGGGGCGCACAAGCAGGGCTTTACTACCACTACGGCATTGACAAGTATTTGCTGCCGGAAAAGCTGTCCGGTATCTTCAAGCACAAGGTGCTGAACCCTCTCCACCCACTGACCCGTGGGTTTGACGACCGGTTCTACGCCCCTCATTCCCGATACACCTCCATTCATCGAGAGGACATTGACAAGAACCCGAACCTTATCACCCTGTCCGTATCCAATATGGCAGGTGTGTACTTGGTTGCTAGCAAAAGCGGGCGGCAGGTTTTTGTGACCGGTCATGCGGAATATGATCGAGATACGCTGGCAAACGAGTATTTCCGAGATGTGAAGAAGGGAATCCACCCGAAAATCCCGGTGAACTATTTCCCGGATGATGATGTGGAAACCACACCGTACTTCACATGGAAAAGCCACGCGCATCTATTATTTGCCAACTGGCTGAACTATTATGTATATCAGCAGACACCATTTGATTTGAAAGACTTAAAATGTGTGGATGACGAATAACCGACTTCTAAAAAAGACCACTCTTCGGAGTGGTCTTTTTGTTTAGCAAGAAGGGCTAAGGTAGTCGTTCAATGTTTCTGTAATGACTTTTTTGCACACGGCAACCGCTTCGTCAATTTCTTCCTCCTTGATGATCAGCGGCGGATTAAAGTAAATCACATCGCCCAAAGGACGGAAAATAACGCCTTCCTGCAATGCTCTCTTATAAATCTGATACCCTACCCGATCTTCTGATGGGAACGGTGTTTTGGTCTTGCGGTCTGCCACCAATTCAATGCCGTTAATCAATCCGATATGACGAATCTCCCCCACATTGGGGTGATCGCCCAAAGCGTTCATCAACTGCTCATGCAAGTAATCGGCACGTTGGGCGGCGTGTTCCAAAATCTGTTCTTCCTCTAAAATATCCTGCACTGCCAACGCCGCCGAGCAAGCCAATGGATTGCCGCTGTAAGTGTGGCTGTGCATAAAGGCTTTTCCTTTATTATAGTCATCGTAAAAGGCATCGTAAATTTCCTGTGTGGTTACGGTAATCGCCATGGGTAAGTAACCGCCGGTCAACCCCTTGGACATACACAAAATATCCGGTGTGATTCCGGCATGGTCGCAGGCAAACAGCTTTCCGGTTCGTCCAAAGCCTGTGGCGATTTCATCGGCAATGAGCAGCACACCGTAACGGTCACAAGCCTCCCGCAGCTTTTTCAAATACAGCGGGGGGTAAATTCGCATTCCTGCCGATCCCTGTACCAACGGCTCCATAATAAATGCCGCAATTTCCTGCCCATATTTCGACAATGCTTCCTCCGCTTGTTGAAAACATTCACATTGGCAGGTATCTCTACATTCTCCGTAAGGACAGCGATAGCAGTCCGGCGCTTCCACTCGGACAATATCCATCAGCATCGGCTTGTAAATCTCCGCATACAAATCCAATCCGCCTACCGACAATGCGCCGATGGTTTCTCCGTGATACCCCTCCGACAGTGCCATGAATCGTTTTTTCTCCGGATGTCCGGTTTGATATTGATATTGAAATGCCATTTTCAATGCACATTCGATGGCAGCCGAACCGTTATCGGAAAAATTAAATTTGCACAATCCTTTGGGTAAAATTTGCACCAAACGCTCACAAAGCTGAATTGCCGGCTCATGAGTAAAATTCGCAAAAATAACGTGCTCCAGCCTGTCCAGCTGTTGCTTCATTCGTGCGCTGATTTTCTCATTGCAATGCCCCAAAAGATTGCACCACCAAGAACTGACCACATCCAAATACCGCTTGCCGTTTTTGTCGTAGAGATATACACCCTTGCCGTGGTCAATCACAATGGGTGGCAGCGTTTCGTAGTCCTTCATTTGCGAGCATGGATGCCAAATATACTGCAAATCTATCTTTGAGAGCTGTTCCTGTTTCCATTTCTTCACCTCATTCAAACAATTCTATCAGGCGAGCAACCGCTAAATCCGGTGTGGTTTGTCCCTCGCCAATCGTACCAACGACCGGTATCCCTGTAAGGGTTTCTATCATTCGCTTGTTATCCTGCTCCATCTTGTCCTCCGGATGGAATTGGTTCATCACGATTCCACGCACATCAATGCCCTGCGCTTTACAATAGGAAACGGTCAACACTGCATTGTTAATGGAACCCAAACCACTCTGGGAAATTAACAACACCGGAAGATTTAAGGTGCGAATCACATCCGTCAGCATCCAGTGGCGCTGTTCGTCCCATCGAATGGGGCATACGATTCCACCGCTGCCCTCCACCAAGATTCGGCTATACCGCTGACTGAGCGCGGCGTAATCCTGCACCACCTTTGACAGCTCCACCGGATTCCCTTCTATCTGCGCCGCCAAATGGGGGGATACCGCTGTTTCATAGCAATAAGAAACCAATTCTTCATAAGCATCCGTCAGGTTTGCCATCTCTTTTACAAATGCCGCATCACCGGGAATCAAACATTCTCCCTGTCGCTCTGCGCCGGATAGCGCCGCCTTATAGTAACCGCAATTCACACCGGCTTCCCGCAGCGTTTTTACCAGTACACCGGTAGCAAAGGTCTTGCCCACATCTGTTCCGGTTCCGGTAATAAATAATCCTTTAGTCATTCCACAACGCCACCTTGTATCCCAATTCCTCTAACATCGCTTTATCCGTATCAATGGAAATACCGGAGGTTGTCAGCATATCACCGGAAATGGCTGCATTGGCGCCGCTCTGAAAAACACGATAGCCTTTATCCGGCAACAAGCCTCTGCCGCCTGCCATACGAATAGAAGCGTTTGGCACAAGGAATCGGAAAATCGCTACGATACGGCACATATCGTCATTGGTTAATACCGAAAGATGCTCGTAAGGGGTGCCGGGAATCGGATTCAAAATATTTACCGGAATGGAACGAATTCCCAACTCCCGAAGATCCAACACCATATCTATGCGGTCCTCCATGGTTTCTCCCAAGCCCATAATGCCGCCGCTGCATACGGACAATCCGGCCTGCTTTGCCGCGCGAATGGCACGAATCTTATCATCATAGGTATGGGTTGTGCAAATATTCGGGAAGTTTCGACGAGAAGTTTCCAAGTTGTTGTGGATTCGATCCACGCCGGCTTCTCTCAATTTACAGAACTGTTCATAGTCCAACAAGCCATGAGAAGCGCAGGTATGGATTCCTGTTTCCCGATGAATGGCGCGGTACAAATCGCAAACCTGATCTACCTCTGCATCGGACAAGGCTTTACCGGAGGTTACAATGGAAAACCGCAGCATTCCCTTATCGTCGTTATACTTCGCCTCTGTTACAACCTGCTCCTCCGGCAGCAATGGGTATTCCTCAACGGCTGTGCAATAATGGGCAGATTGCGCGCAATACTTGCAGTTCTCGGAACATTTTCCGCTCTTTCCGTTGATAATGGTACAAATATCAAACACATCGCCGCAAAACTGCTTCCGAATCGCATCTGCCGCCGCAGTTAACGGCTCTAACGGCGCATCTACCAACTGCAGCGCCTGTTCTTTGGTCAGCAAATCTCCCCACTGCACCAGCTCTTTTAATTCCCGAACAACATCCATTTTCTTCTCCTCCTAAATTGAATGAATTGCTTCTCCGATTTCTCGGGATGCCTCCTGTAATTCTGCTTTTTCGTGTGTTGCCATCAAGGTGATCCGTAATCGAGCCGCTCCCTTTTCCACCGTAGGATAGCGAATTGCCGACACAAAATAACCATGCCGGAACAACCGCTCCGCCACCTGCATTGCTTTCCCTTCTTCTCCAATGAGGATGGGAACGATTGCGCTGTCTGTCTGCACAAAAATCCCCTGCTCCTGCAAACAATCACAGAAAAATCGAATATTCCCCTGTAACCGCTCTGTTCGGTGTGTGCTGTCGGTCATCAGCTCCAAACCTTTTAAGGATGCTGCGACTGTTACCGGTGACATTGCCGTGGAAAAAATAAAACTGCGGGCTTTATTTTTTAAATAATCAATCAGCACCCCATCGCCGCAAACGAATCCGCCCTCGCTGCCAACCGATTTACTCAAGGTTCCTACGGTAATATCCGCTCCCTGCTCCATATGGTAATATTCTGCCGTTCCTCGACCGGTTGCACCAATGACACCGGTCGCATGGGCTTCGTCAATCACCGACAGCAATCCGTAACGGTCTGCCAGTTCTTGCAGCTTTGGCAGATTCACTACATCTCCGTCCATACTGAACACCCCGTCACTGACGATCAGACCCTTTTCCGGAACATATTCCTGAATTTTTCGCTCCAAATCCTCCATGTCATTATGGCGGTATACTACAATCTTTGCCTTCGATAATCGGCACCCGTCAATGATACTGGCGTGATTCAAAGCATCGCTGAAAATGGTCCAACTCTTGTCGCAAATTGCAGAAAGCACGCCTACATTCGCCATATATCCGGTGTTGAATACCATGGCGCTCTCTGTCCCTTTGAATTTTGCGATCTGCTGTTCCAGTCGTGCCGTAAGCTCCGAGGTTCCCGTTGTTAAGCGAGCGCCGCCGGTACCGGTTCCGTATTGCTCTGCAACCTGCTTGACAAATTGCTTGACAGAAGGATCATTGCACAAATCCAAGTAGCTGTTAGAGGACAGCATCAGATAGGCTTTTCCGTCCAACAAAACTCGACGGCTTTGGGGCGATTGAAACACCTTGATGGTGCGATACAAATTCGCTTCCTTTAATCGCTCCAGCTCTGCTTCCATAAATTGAAATTTTCCCATAGGCTACCTCACTATTAACACCGGCTGCTCCTGCAAGTAACGAATACATTCCGCTGCTTCCTCTGCAGGACCGTCATACAGAAAAATTCTGCCGCCGTTGCCGTCACCTTTTTCCTTTAAGGTTGTTACCCGCACATAGCCCAGTTCTTTGGATGCCACATATCCTGTTACATAATCGGGATCATCGGAAAAACAAATTTCCGCCTTAATATGTGGGTGAGATGCTACCTTTGTTGCCAACACCAACGCTTCATTAAAATGGGTATTGCTGCCCTCTGTTTTCAGCGCACTGCCTACCGGTCTGTCATAATCCATATAAGTTGCCCGAACACCACGCTCAAAATCCGGCTCCAAACGGGTTAGGGCCGCTGCATCTAACAGCATAGCCCCACGCATTCCATAAGTTTGGGGCAAAAATTTCAAAATTTCCTCCCCATTGGCAATGCCGATTCTTTCCAATAAAGAAGCCACTGTCTGCCAACCTTCTTGCGGGGTTGTCGTTTCAATGGTAGATACCGGCAAAGCATTCAGATGCAGAATGTTCTCTTCCTCCAACCGCTCTACCTTAATATTGATGGCATCTGCTCGTCCTTTGGGATGGGTCATGGCACGACGAATCAGTTGCGCTGCGACCTGTTCCACTTCTTCCGGAGAAACAATTTTTTCTGCCCCAGAGATATGTACCGATTTCCCCTGCTGCTCTGCGGATGCTCGCATTTTTAAACTGTATCGTGTCATAGCTCCTGCCTCCTGATAATCCCTGTTTTCTGCATCAACCGCTTCATGGTGTTTCGTTTTGGCGCAACCATTTCCGGAAAACCGCCGACTCTCCCCAAGTATGCCATTGCCCGATAAATCGGATATGCCGCAACGGCGGTATAAATCATTCCCACACCGGCTGCCGCTACCAACGCCCACACATTGGTGTTGGTAATTGCCCCCAGAACCAGACGAGCGCAGAAGGTGCCAAACGGCCCCGCCAAAATGACAACCCAAAAGACGTTGCCCAGCAATAAAATCAAACCGCCGGCTGACACACGGAAGGTCATGGCAACAGCTATGTTCAAAAGATTTTGCAGTCCTAACACAAAGCTGACCGCACTTGCCAGCACACCGCTGATAAGATACCGCCGAAATCCAAAGGACGCACAAATAGCAACCGCCACCGGCGCAGACAACTGAAATTCTGTTCCGGGCAAGATCCCGGGTATTTTAAAGATTCCTGTTACCGTAATCAATGCGGTCAGCATTCCAATCAGTGCAATTTCTTTCGTTCGTTTTCTCATGTAACTCCCCCAATTTCGACCATCTCCGGTCGTTTTGTTTTATTGTAATCCAGAACAATTTAATTGTCAACCAATAATTCAAAATAGGTAAACAACCAAACGCTTCTTATTCACAATTTATTCATTGACTTTCCTCCCTGCTAGTGTTATTATGTTAATAGTTAACCAAGTTAAATATAAACTTGGTATTGAACTTGAAAAGGAGATGAACCCCAATGACGGAACAAGAAAGAAGAAACTTGGCGTTTCTGCTCTGCTTACGGAAAATTCAGAAAAATCATTTCCCATATGTGCATCGGTCCCCCTTATCCACCGCAGAATTTTACGCTCTGTTCGCTATCTTGCGTCTGCAAGAAGCGCAGGACAGCGCCGGACCGGAGATTCGGGTTTCTTCTCTCATCGAAACCTTAAACCTCTCTCCCCAAGCGGTTTCCAAAACCCTCCGGTTACTGGAGCAGAAGGGATATTGCAAACGCATTACAGACCCCAACAATCGCCGTAACACCTTGGTACTTATCACAGAACAAGGCACCACATTGGTGAACCGTACCAAATCGGAGATCGCTCGTTTTGTAGAAGAGGTTACAAAACGAATGGGAGATGAAAACATGGCGGAATTTATTCGTTTGAGTAATCAATGCAGCGCCATCATGCAAGAGGTAGAACAAGCGTTTTATCAAGAATTTTCTAAAGAAAAGGAGGAATTGACATGAGTCAAAAAACAAAGCAGAAACAACCGGAACAACAAGAAAAGAAATTTTTCCGTCCGCAGTTTCGCATCCGAAAAGATTTCTTTGTAGCGATCCTATTTATGGCAGTCTTTATGGGGGTGACTCTAGGCGCCTCCGCCATCTTGGGCATGAACAACGGCTTAGCGTTCGGCATGGCGCTCATGGGCATTCTCATGACAATGCGAAACGACTACACCTTGCAGCCGGTAAAAAATACCGCTATCTTAGTAGGCTCCAACGTGGGAATGGTGATCCTCTCCGCACTGGGACCGGCATTCTTCCCAGTCGAATCGGTAGGCTACATCATTATGATGACAGCTACCACACTGGTCACCTTCTTTGCCGCTGTTTATCTATTCACCTCTGAGGAGAAGGGCAACTCCTATATGCCACTCTTGCTCAGCTTCTCTCTGTTGAGCTTCTATCCGGTATCCGACTGGACCAACGCCTCCAACTGGTTGGAAGCAATGAACTGGGGACAGCTCATCACCCGTATGGCAATTTACGCCGGCGCTGCCCTGTTGACCATGGTTGTAAACTTGGCGCTGCACAAAAACAAGTTCCGCAAGAAGATCGGTCAAACCTTAAACGGCGCCATCGAAAACATGGAAGCTCAATGTGGCGGTATTTTCAACGGAGAAGAACAGGCAGAGCTGGTAAAGCGCAGCGTGATTATCGAAAAGACCCTCACCGGTATTGAAGGCGCAATGGGTCCTAAGATGTCCGTACTGTCCCGTTGGCAGGCAGGTCACGATATGATGCGTGTTTTGACCATCCTCAAACGTGTAAACCAAACACTCTCCAAAAACTATGTCCATGGTGAAAAGACCATGACAACCGAAATGCACACCCTGTTGATGGAAATGCTGGAATCCATCAAGAAGTTTGAAAACGATGAAATCAGCGAAGCAGAAATTTCCCATCAATTCGATACCCTGTTGGCACAAATGAACCCGGAATTCGACCACGAAGAAGCACTGGATGCTGTGCAAATGGAAATGGAAGACTTCCTGCAGGGCGAAGTGTACCATGTGGATAAAAAAGAAACCAAGCAATCCTTTGGCGATTGGCTCCGCAGTAAGATCAACGTTTATAACGTAATCTTTGCGCTGAAAGTATCTATTCTGGCTGCAATCGGCGTTTGCGTTACCTCCATTTTCCATATGCCAAAGGGCTACATGATCCCGCTGTATGTAGGCATCACCGCACAGCCATATATCGAGCTGAGCAAGCAGAACGTTAAAAAAAGAATCATCAACACTCTATTTGCAGGCATTATTCTCGTAATCGCATTCTCTGTTTCCCATATCCTGTGGCTCCACCTGTTACTGACCGTTGCACTGTGCCTCATCGGCGATATGTTCTTCGAGTTTGACTTTACGACTATGATGGGTACTATGTCGTCTGTGGTTCTCAGCACCCTGCAAGCACCGGATCAAGTTTACACTCTGATTTTCTACCGTGTTGGTTACATTGCTGCTGCTTGCATCCTGCTGCAAATTGTAGACGCACTGATTTTCCCAAATACCATTCCGAAAACCATTACCAAGCAGGTTAAGCAGACACTGGCAATCAACGACAAGCTCCGTGGTGTCTTGTCCTCCAATAATTGCACCTATGACACCGTTCATGAGATTCTCATGGAGAAGCGTCGTGCAAACCAGAGAATCAGAAATACCAACCGCTTTGCAAAAAATGACGGTATCACCGCATTCCTGATGGCGGAGGAAGAATGGATCAACCGTCTCAGCATGATCAACCACCGTCTGAAAGAAAAGAACTACCAAATGGGCGACCTGTTTACCATGGTAAATACCGCTGCCGAATCCGGCAACACAGTTACCTTGTCCCACTTGGAAACCAACTTGGTCATTACCATCAATGAAGTGCTTGCCGATATTTCCAAGGCAGAGCAACTCATTGCCGATATGAAGCAACAACAAACCGCAGCAATCGCTGCTTAATAAAAGTTCCTATAATGCAAGAGAGCGCACCCTTTGTTGGGTACGCTCTCTTTGTTTTTCCGGGGTCTTCAGCACGCATTGACATCTGCATACCCCGGTGCTATCATGATTATTAAGAGATATTTTATTTATAGAAAGGGGGGCGCTGTGTTGCGTCAACCATCTTCTGAAAAAAAGAGATGGATTCACTTCCAGTTTGGTGTTCGAAAACGAATGCGAACCGACTTGATTGTCGTTGGCTCTCTGGTGGCAGTTTCTTTTCTTCTTATGCCGATTATGGGCATGATTAACGCATTGGCTTGCGCTATGGGCGTTATCACCGTATTCATTTCCACTTGGCACGATTTCACCCTAGAGCCGGTCAAAAACCTTTGTATCCTCACCGTAGGCATCATCGGTGTGATTCTCACCGCCTTTTTAGGATATGGGCTATTCCCTGAAGGCTCTCCGGGTTACATCACCATGATGACCGTGTCCACCTTCGGAACCTTCTTCTTGGTTATTTATTTTTTCACCTCGGAGGAAAAAGGCAACTTCTATATGCCGCTGCTGCTGAACTTTTCGGCTATGCTGTATGCACCTGTCACCGGCGAACAGCTATTCATCCGAATCGGTATCTTCTTTGGGTTTATCGGCGCGATTATTCTGTTCCAGTTAGCATTATATAAGAATAAGTTCCGCAAAAAGATTCGCACCCAACTGAACCACACCATCAGCTTGAGTAAAACACAAACCGATGCCATTCTCACCAAAGAACCCAAACCGCTCCTACAACAACGCAGTATAGAAATTCGGGATTCCCTGCTGAACATCACCCGGGAAATGGGACCAACACTGGCACGGCTGTCCAAATGGCAAGCCGGTCATGATGTGATGCGAACCGTCCATATTTTGCAGCGTATTAACACTACGCTGACTGCCTCTTATGTAGACAGCAGCGAGCAAATGACACGAGAATTGCACAATTTGCTGAAGGATATGTTTGAAGCCATTGACCGATTTGAGTCCGATCAAATTACCGAGCAAGAGGTCATCCGTCAGTTTGATTTGCTGTTCTCCTACTTGGATAACAACGCCGCCGGTGCGGAAACCACCGCTGCACTGCAAGCAGAACTGGAGGACTTTTTATCCGGTGAAATCCGCCACGAGGATACCGAGGTACTACGCCCATCCTTGTGGGAGAGAATTCGAGAACACGTCAATCTCTACAATCTGATTTTCGCAACAAAAGCCAGCACCGTTGCCGCACTAGGCGTTTTGATTACTTGCTTGTTCCACATGGAAAACGCCAGTATGTTCATCATGACCATTGCGGTTTTGGCGCAACCTTATGTAGAGGTAGGCACCCAAAAGGTACGGCTGAGAATTATTAACACGCTGTTTGCACTGGGAATTTTCCTCGTTGCATTCTCTATCCCCGGGTCCATTTGGACACACATGGTCATTTTGATGGCGTTAATTTTAATCGGCGATATGTTCTTCCAGTTTGAAACCAACGTCATTGGCAGTACCATGTTGGCAGTCATCAGCCGAACTGCCGTAGACCCCAACCTCATGTTCCCTATCACCTTATATCGACTCAGCTATGTGGCTGCCGCCGGCATCATCCTTCTTTTGGTGGATGCCCTAATTCTTCCGAAGCGGCTTTCTGTTTCTCTGGACAAACGCTTGCACCAGTCCCTAGAAGCCAATCAGCCTCTTCGTGCCGCCATCTTGGCAGAGCAATATGATTCGGAAGCTGTGAAGTCTTTGATTCTGGAAAAGCGGAAAATCAACCAACAGGTTATGCACATCAATCAATTTGTGAAAAATCCGGATGTATCCGCCTTCCTCACCGCTGAGGAGTGTTGGCTGAATCGTCTGACGCTCATTAACCACCGGATTCAACTCTCCGATAACCCGGATGCCTCTGTTCGGCAGGCGCTTTCAGAAGTCGCGCAGCAAACCACTTCGCTCACCGCTTCTGATATTCGTCAAAAGAGCATTCTTTCCAGCCTAAATGATGTGTTCGATGAAATCACACAGTCAGAACAGTTGGTTGCACCGATTTACGCCGCTTCTTAACACAACATAAAAAATCCCGCAGGATAACCTGCGGGATTTTTCTTTATGCTTGATTTGCTTCTTGTTTCAGTGTTTCCGTAGATGGAGTTGCGTGCAATTTGGAGTCTTTCTTCCAAATGATAATAAACATGATAATGGACATAATCACACTGACGATATCTGCGATTGGCTGTGCGAATACAATACCGTCACAGCCGTACAATGCGTCAGCAATAAAGACGATCGGAATAAATACAAAGCCTTGTCTGGAAACAGACAGAATCATCGCCGGGATGGATTTACCCATACCTTGGAATGCGTTGGTAAACACAAACAGCAGACCCAGAATCGGCACAGACAGCATAATGTACTTCAGGTAACGAGAACCAAGCTCTACGATTTCCTGCTTGGACATAATCAAGCTGACAAACCAGTCGCTGCCGAAGAAGATCACCACGGTAAAGATGATTGCCATAATGGTTGCAACGATACTGGTGAACTTCATAACGCTTGCCAACCGCTTCCGATTGTTTGCGGAATAGTTGTAGCCGATGAGTGGCTGAATACCTTGTCCCAAGCCAATGAGGATAAAGACCGGGAACATATTGATCTTGAGGATAACACCGATGGAGGACAGTTCCAAAGCACCATGGTTTGCAGCCAAGTTGTTTTCGATAATGTTGGAAATACACATCAGCATGGTATTCAAGGAAGCTGGAATACCAATCAGCAGAATATTTCTCAGCTCAAAGCCATCCGGAATCATGTACTTCGGAGAAATAGACAGATTTCTGCTCTTAAAGATCATGTACCACAGATAGAACAGAACAGCACCCACGTTGCCCAACACAGTTGCAATGGCTGCGCCAACCACGCCCATGTTCATGCCGAAAATCATGATTGGGTCCAGGATGATGTTCAGCACGCCGCCGATGGTCATACCAATCATGGAGATACCGGAAGCACCCTCGGAACGAATGATCTGACCCATGGAAAAGCTGAGCATAATAATCGGCGCACCGAGCAGTACCCAGAAGCTGTAATCCACCGAATAGGACATAGTTGTGCCAACCTTTGCACCGAGCAGTGACAGAATCGGTTCCATGAAGATAATGCCTACCACAGCGCAAATAATGCCCAGTGCAATACATGCATAGAAACCAAAAGATGATGTCTTCTTAACTCGCTGGAAGTCCTTAATTCCCAGAGAACGAGAAATAAAGGAACCACCACCAATACCAAACACACCGGCCAGCGCCATCAAAAAGGTAAAGAATGGCATTGCCAGCGTTACAGCCGCCATCTGATTTTCGTCGTTGAGCCAACCGATAAATACCGTATCCGCCATGTTGTAAATGATCTGTACCAGCATACCCAATACGGTAGGCAATGCCAATTTCACAACGGCTTTTGGCACCGACATCGTTTCAAATACATCTGTTTTCAAAAAAGTCCCTCCCTCTTTTAGACAAACGAAGTGCAGTGGTTGAATCCACTGCACTCTCGTTCCATTAACCATATTCTTCTCATTTAAAATGGTTTTGCTTTTTAACAATTATACGCTATCCTGCGAACAATGTCAACGTATGCCAAGAAGTTCAGCATTTAAACAAAAAAATTGCGCAGGAAATTTTTTTCCTACGCAATCCTATACAAGAAAGCCCTTAGAATCGAACGATTACCGTTGCGATAATCAGGTAAGCCAGCGCAAAAACAACACCGCCGCCAAACAGCAGTAAGCTGAAGGACAAGCCCTTCTTGATCGGTCTCTCTTTTTCTTTTCCGTTATAAGTTCCGAAGTTATTATCCAACGGTGCCACAAAGCGATCAGGACGCTTGTAGAACAGAATCTTGCGGAAGAATGCAATGATCCAATCCACCATGGAACCTGCGATACGAGCGCAGAATGCACCTGCAAACGGCAGGACCTTCAGCAGACCCGGACGATAAATCAAATCCTCAATGCTGAGCCACTTCGGCCATACGTTGATGTATACCCGTTGTCCTTGCTCGTTCTTCTTCATCAAGCAGCCTCTTACAAAGAGGAAATAGACGATTACGCCGATTGCAAGGGATACGCCGGCACCCTTCAGGTTCGTCAGAGAGAAGTAGTTTACAGCGTGTTCCATTCCGTGGCTGTTTGCAAAGTGGTCACCCATTGCAGCAATCGGGTCCATCAGCAGGTTTGGCATACAGCCGAATACCGGCAGTGCCACAACCAAGATGCACAGTGCAATGATCACCGGAACAGAAGCAAACTTCTTCTTGCTGTCCATCTCTGCCTGGCGAGCAGGATCTGTGTTCTTCTCCACAAAAACAGCGACAAAAATCTTTGTCATGTATGCCAATGTCAGACCACCGGCAAACAGGAACAGACCTTCTACAATCTTAAAGAAGACTGCCAAGAAGTTCATCTCCGGCATCATAGCCAGATACTCTACCATGCTTTCGTGAATCAGCGTCTTGCTGACATAACCGTTGAACAGCGGCACACCGGCAACACCCAGCATCGGAATCACTGTGATGATTGCCAACAGCGGCTTTCTTCGTCCAAAACCACGAATCTTGTTCAGGTCGAACTCCTTCATGCAAATGAAGATAATGCTTGCCACCATGAACAGCGGCAGCTTAATCATGGAGTGGTTCAGCAGGTGCAGGAAAGAACCCTGTACCGCAATGGCATTGTGCTCGCCCAAAATCGCCTGCATAGCGATACCCACCAGAATGAATCCAATCTGGGACATGGAGGAGCAAGCCAAGGTACGCTTGAAGTTGGTGGAAAATACCGCCAACACCGCACCGGTTACCATAGTCAGCACTGCCAGCACCAACAGAATCATGCCCCATGTGAAGTTATGGAGGAATACGTTGGCTGTAATAACCAGAATTCCAAAGATACCCGCCTTACTGAGAATGGCAGACAGCAGCGCTGTTGCCGGACCCGGAGCAGCCACATAGGACTGGGGCAGCCATGTGTGCAGCGGATACATGCCGGCTTTTACACCAAAGCCGAAGAGAACCAGCAGACCTGCAACCAACAGATATGCAAAGTTCGGTGCGGCAGCCGCTGCGTTAACCAACTCGTCCATCTCCAAGGTGCCAAGGATGTTGTGGAGCATGAACAAGCCCATCAAAGTCATCAAACCGCCCAGCACTGCGAATGCCAAGTAGCTGTTGGCAGCCTTCTTGTAGAATCCGTCCTCGCCGCCACTTGCCACCATGACATAAGAGGTAAAGGACATGATCTCGAAGAAGATGAAGGTTGTATACAGGTTTGCCGAAAGGAAAATGCCCATGGTTGCACCATAGGTGAACAACAAGAATAAATAATACCGATTCCGGTTCCGCAATCCCTCAAAGTACTCTCTTGATTGCAGCGTTGTGGCGAACCAGATAATACCGGTGAGTACCGCCATTACCATCCGGAAGCTGTCGGCACGGAAGTGGAGTCCGAAGTTGGCAAACCAACGGAGTGTAAAATCGCTTTCCCCGGAAGAGCCTCCGGTAAAGCATAACCCGATGGCCATGCACAGCTCAGCGGCTGTGGCAGCCAGTACAAAAAAATCTCTTCCTGTTTTAGAAGCACGCCCAATGAGGTAAGATGCAATACCTGCCACAAAGGGGAACACCACTAAAATCAGTAACAAAAAATTGCCTTCCAGAATAATCACCTCCTAACCGGTTAGAACAGACCTGTTGCGATTTGTTCAAAGATGTGAATAATCGGAGCAGGATAAACGCCAATGACGATAGATGTTACAGTCAAACCAATCAGCGGAATGGTCATCAGCTTGTTTGGATCACGAACATCTTTATTCAGTGTTTTTACATCAATATCCTTTGGCGGGAAGTACGCTTTCAGGATAATATCGAACAGATACAGTGCTGTCAGCAACGCAGAAATAATCAGCGCACCGGCACCAATGTAGGCTAATGGGTTACCGCTGTCGATGGCAGCCGTACCCAGATAGAACTTACTGGTAAAGCCCATCAACGGCGGAATACCGATCAGACCCAAGGACGAAATGGTAAAGGTCGCAAAGGTGATCGGCATTGCACGACCCATGCCGTACAGCTCATCCACGTGCTCTCGTCCTGTTTTGTAGATAACCGCACCTGCTACGAAGAACAGAGTGATCTTCAAAACGGAGTGGAACAGCATATGGGTAACGCCGCCTACCAAGCCTTCCGGTGTCATCATGGTGATGCCGAACAGCATATAGGACAGGTTACTTACGGTGGAGTAAGCCAACCGGCGTTTGAAGTGCTTTGCCCGCAGCGCCAAGGAGGAGCCGAGAACAATGGTGACAATGGTTGCACCCATTACAATGTACTGCGCCCATGTTCCACGGAGGAAATCGGTGCCGAAATTGTAGAATGTCACACGAATGATGGCAAAGATACCGGCGTTAACAACCGCTACGGCGTGGAGCAGCGCCGATACTGGAGTCGGAGCGACACCGGCAGATGGCAGCCAGTCAAAGAACGGGAAGATCGCCGCTTTGATACCGAAGCCGAAGAATGCCAGAATAAAGCCTACCAACAGGAGGTTTTCCATGCCGGAAACCAATGTTGGGTCTAAAATGCCACCGAATACGAAATCCAAAGAGGTTCCGTAGTTCATCAGCAGCATGATGGCGACAAAGCCAAAGGACGCACCGGAAATGGAGTATGCAACATACTTTTTACCGGCGGAAGATGCCTTTTTGTCCATGGCGTGCATAACCAATGGCAGAGTTGCCATGGTCAGCAGTTCATAGAAGAAGTACATGGTAATCAGGTTGCCGGAATAAGCGATACCCAATACCACACCAAAGCTGATGGTAAAGAAGGAGAAGAATTTATTTTCTTTTCCTTCATGCTTCATGTATTCAAAGGAGTAGAAGGTTGCCACAATCCACAAGATGGAAACGATCATACCAAAGACCGTGGACATTCCATCCACCCGAAGCGTCAGATTGATTTTCTCCGTAAAGTAAACGAAGGTAAACTTCTGCGCCGGAACGGTAAACATGAAGATAATGGACAGGGCGGCATTGACAATAATGACGCTCGCCACATAAATTTGACGCTGCATCCGCTCTTTAAAGTTGAGGATGAGCAGCCCCAGACCTGCCACGATGGGCAGCAGGACGGGGATCAATAATAACCATGCCATATTGTTTCCCCCTCCTTATAACAGCGTACTGCTAATGCAGTTGATTGCAGTAGTCAGACCGGTTGGGAACATACCCAGCACAACCACTGCCACAGACATAATAATCAGCGGCACGGTCATCAGCGCATTGGGTTCTTCCTTTTTCAGGGTAGCATAATTGAAATCTTTCCCCGGGAAGAATGCGTCCCGCACAATACTCATCAGGTATCCGGCAGTCAACAGCGCCGATGCCATCAGCACTGCTGCGCCCAAGAACGGCAGGAAGCCCATGCCGTCGAAGCAGGCTGCAATACCGCCGGTTGCCAAGAACCACTTGCTGACAAAGCCTGCCAGCGGCGGAATACCGATCAGGGATAGGGATGCCAAGGTAAAGCACCACATCACAATCGGCATTTGCTTGCCAATACCCTTCAGTTCGTAAACATAAGTCTTGTGGGTCTTGTAGATGATTGCGCCGGCACAGCAGAACAGGATGTTCTTCGCAATGGAGTGGAACAATACCTGCAGCAATGCACCGGTAAAGCCGTCGGAAGTCATCATGAACAATCCGAACAGCACATAGGAAACGTTGGAAACGGTGGAATATGCCATCCGCTTCTTGAGCAGCTTTTCCTTAAATGCCAGCATGGAACCCATAAATACGGTACCGATTGCCAACGCCATCAGGGTGTATTGCACCCAGGTTCCCCGGAGGAAATCCGGACCTACCATAAAGTAGGTCACACGGATGATGGCAAGCACACCGCCCTTGGTGATCACACCGGACAGAACAGCGGAAGCCGGAGCCGGAGCAACCGGGTGGGCTGTGGGCAGCCAAGCGTGGAGGGGCAGCATACCGGCTTTACAGCCAAAGCCGATCATCATTACAAGGTAAACAAACAAAATCAGGTTTTCGTTGCCGGCTACCAGAGAAAGATTCAGAGAGCCGCCATCTACGAAGGACAGGGTTGTACAGTATTTATTCAGGAAGAACATACCGAACAAACCGCATCCTGCGCCAAATACGGAGTACCCAAGATACTTCAAGCCTGCCGCAATCGCCTCCCGTGTACGGGAGTGAATGACCAGCGGCACGGTAATAATGGTCATCAATTCGTACATCATGTACAAAGTTGGCATGGTGGACGAGAAGGACAAGCCCACCAACACACCCATTGTCATGGTGTAAAATGCAAGGAATCGTTCCTCTTTTCCTTCGTGGGTTATGTACTCGAAGGCAAAGAACGCCACCAGCGCCCACACGGACACGATAAGGCATGAGAAGAATCGTGCCAAACCATCCAGCTGAAAGCCTACTTCCAGACTTCCGCTGATTGTCCACACCGTGAGCGTTGTGTCGGGCACAAATGCAGCAAGTGCATATACCATCAGGGCGTCTATGACGACAACCGCCGAAATGTAAATTCTGCGAACTTTTCGGTCACGCAGGAAAAATACCACGGCGCCTGCTAAAATCGGAAACAAAATTGGGATCAACAGCAGGATACCCATCGACAAACCACCTCACTTTTCATCAAGTTCTATCAATACAATTTGAACATCGGAGTCACACTTTTTAAGGCGTGATGCTTCCGCTTAGCCTAACAGCGAGATACCGGCATTGATAATATCGGTAATCGGCTGATAACAAATACCCAAGGCGAAGTTGCAAGCAATGAACAGCACCATGGATACCACAAAACTGACGGAGGGCTTTGGCTTTTCGTGATGCTCCTCGTGGAGAATCAGCTCGTCCTCTTCATCAACCTCTTCTGCGCCATGACCGTGCGGATCCTCGTGACCATGTGCATCACCGTGTGCATCATGACCGCCATGGGCATCTTCGCCCTTACGCTTTTTCGGTGTCCAAATGTTGACACAAGCAGGGAGGTAGTACAGTGCATTCAAAATGGTACTTACTGCCAGTGCAATCAGCACCACTGTCAACCGGAACCAGTCGCTTTGGATGGCGCCGGTAGAGAAGAACAGCTTCGGCACAAAGCCGGCGAACATCGGAATACCGATCATGGACAGAGAACCGACGGTAAAGGCGATACCTGCCAACGGACTCTTCAGTGCTGTGCCTTTCAGCGCCTTAATCTGATAGTTGTGTCCTGCGTGGTTGACCAGATTACCGGCAGCGCAGAACAGCATCGGCTTGGTAAAGGCGTGCGCCAAAATATGATAGCAAGCTGCCAAAATACCAATATCGGAACCTAGACCGATACCCATAAAGATGTAACCGATCTGTGCAACGGAGGAGTAAGCAATCATACGCTTGATGTGCTTTTCCTTCAATGCCTTTACGGAACCGATAATCATACCGGCAATACCGAAGATCAGGATTACGTCTGTCACATGGAGTTCGGAGAGCATTTCCGGTGTGAACATCCGGTAAACCATCTTGATCAACAGAATCAAGTAGCCTTTCAAAACCAGACCGGACAAAATTGCCGAAGAACTGGTGGTGGAAGAACCGTGGGCGCCGGGCAGCCAGGAGTGGAACGGATACACCGCACTCTTGATGGCAACACCCAGAACCATCAGGCCGATAACAACGGTCAGCGGAATTGCATATTGTCCTGTCTGGAAAATCGGGATGAGCGCTTCCTGAATACTGGACAACAGCAGTTGACCGGTAATGTTATACAGGATACAAACACCGAACAGGAACAATCCGGAGCCTAAGAGACTCATAATCAAATAACGAATGGTTGCGACGATTGTTTCGCCGGAATCCTTAATCATAACAATCGCACAAGCGGCGATGGTATTGATTTCGATGAAAACATAAGCGGTAAACAAGTCGTTGGTATAAATCAGCGCCAGCAAAGAACTGAGCAGCAGGTTCAACATCAAGAAGTAGAGGTACTGCTTTTTCGGACGAATATCATTGTAAATATCACGCAGACCGCCCAAAATGCTCAATGCCATAACCAGACAGAACAGCGTCGCCAACAGTGCCTCTAACGGGCCGGCACGCAGTTCGTTGCCCCACGGAGCCGGGAAGTGACCCATCATATAGGTGTAGCTTGTGCCGCCGTCATGGCTGAGCAAGGTACCTAACAAGATGGCGTTCATTGCGCCAACGACCACGATAACGCCGAAGTTAATCTTCTGCGCTACCCGTCCGCTGCCACGGATGAAGGGGGTAACCATACCCGCCATCAGCGTCATCAGAATACTGAAGGACGGGAAGTTATAAACAAAGGGCAAAACGTGATCCATCAATTACTGCCCCCTTCCTTTTTTGCAAGCACCAGAATCTCATCCAGATTCAGGGTGTGATACTTCTTATAGAGCCGCATCACCAGTGCCAAGGAGAATGCCGTTACACTAACGGAAACAACGATACCGGTCAGCACCAGACCGCCCGGAATCGGGTTGATGTATGTTTCCGCAGAAGCCGGAACGGACACATCCTGTGGCACGGGAGCCACTCTGCCAAAGATAAAGCCTCTTGCTGCGAGAAAGAGATAGATCGAGGTATCCATAATATTCAGACCAACGATCTTCTTGATGAGGTTACTTTGGAGAAGCAGATTCATGAAACCGATGCCGAATAAAATTACAGCAGCAATCTCATAGTAGTGATTCAGAATATAATCCCACATCCTAGATATCTCCTCTCGAAAATAGTGAATAGAAGCCATACATGGTGCAGGCAACAATCATACCAACGCAGATATTCAGCGGAAGAATCAACCCGCCACTGAGGATTGCGCCCGGAATGCCCTTGGGAATGTAAGACTCCAAATGGTTGGCGCCGGTAAAAAAGGAGTATGCCTTGGAGCAAGCATATACCAGCAGCGCCGTACTGGTAATGCCGGTAAAGGTTTTAAAGGTAAAGAAGGTGTCCATCTTCTTGAAGCCGTATGCCGAAGCAAACAGAATCAATCCGGCACCCATAATCGCACCGCCGGAGAAACCGCCGCCGGGCGAGATATGACCGTTGAGTACCACATAAGCACCAAACAGCAAAATAAATGGAATCAGAATGGAAGCGACAATCCGCAAAATGATGTTCGGATGGCTGTGAGCCAGCAGCTCCTCCCGACGGTTTTGTGCTTCTTCCTCTTCGTCCGGGCAATCCGGATCTCGCTTGAGCAGGATAATAACTGCCGATACGGCAATGAACAGCACGGTAGATTCACCCAAGGTATCGAATGCACGATAGTCCAGAATCATACCGGCAATAATGTTAGCTGCACCGGTATCTTCCAAGCCGTCCTCTATGTACTTCTGCGCAACCTCGTTGTTGGTCGGCACATCCACTTCACCGAAGGGCGGCAAATCGCTGACGGTAAACAGCAGCAATCCAATGAGGAAGCAGCAAATTACCACAGAGGCAATGGCATAGAACACACGGAAGTGTTTGATGCGCTGCAAAAAGGTCTTTTTCGAACGCTGCAAATCCTCCGGTGGCACTGCGCCGGGTGTGACCGGTTCACAGGGCGACGTTTCATCCCCGTTAACCCAAAGAGAAAGTCTCTTTAAAGGAGAAATTGGGCCGGTAGGAATCGTCTTTTGTTGTTCCGTTTCCGGATGATGTTCGTTACGCATCGTCTTCTCCTTTCTCCTCTTCTTTTAGGGCAGACTTTTTATCATTTTTCTTAAACTTGAGCTGTCCCACCTTTTTCAGTGTTACAAAGAATAGGATGGTTGTAACACCTGCGCCAACTGCCGCCTCGGTACCTGCCAAGTCCGGAGACTCCAGCAATACCCAGATAATGGACATAACAACGCTGTAAGACATGAAAATCAGTACGGTGGTCAACAAATTCTTTTGGATCGTTGCCATGATAGCGCAAGCGATCAAAAATGCCAGCAAAATCATTTCCAGTGCGATCATTTGTCGATCACCTCCTCCTCAAAGGTATCCTCATCCTCTGCATCCTGAGAAACATACTCTGCCTTGGCAATCAAATGGGAGGCCAACGGGCTGGCTGCCCACAGGAATGCAATCACAAGGATAAACTTCAGTGTGGTGAAGGTAAATCCGGAAAGGATCATCACACCGATAATGCACAGCAGCGCACCCATGGTGTCGCACTGTGCGGCAATGTGCATCCGGTTCAATACATAATGGAACCGGAAAACGCCGAAGGTTGCTGCGGCGAAAACGAATATGCCGGCGCAGATAAATACAGCGGCAACAATAAATTGTATCAGCATTAGTCCTTCGCCTCCTCTTCGCTTCTGTCCACAATTTCAATCTTCACAATATTGCGGCTTTTTTCATTGCGTTCCCGCAGCACGACGATACGAGAGATTATTACAACCGCCAAGAAGCTCAGCATGGCGTAAATCAAACAAACGTCTGCCAAGAAGCCTTCTTCCAAGAACACCGTCAAAATTGCAATAAAAACAACGGACTTTACGCCGATCATGTTGGCTGCTACCAAACGGTCGGTAAAGCGGGGGCCTAAAATTGACCGCAGTAAGCAGAAGCAAATGATCAGAGAGAGGATGATCATAATGATAATAAAGAAAATTGTGGAGTACGTTGTACTCGTAAACGCAAACATTACTCTTTCCCCTCCATTTCTCTCAGTTTTACCACGAAATCACACTCGTCAATGCCGTCTGCCATGCTGGCATCCAGCGCATGGACACATACCACGTCATCACTGACATTTACGGTAATGGTACCCGGTGTGATGGTGATGGAGTTTGCCAGCGCCACTTTGCTGGTATCTTTCTTCAAATCGGTTTTAAAGTAAACCATTTTCGGCTCGATCTTGCTTTTGGGGTTCAGCACGATCTTCAAAACGCTCCAGTTTGCCTTGATGATCTCTTTAAAGACCAACAAGCCGTAAAGGAACATTTTGCCGGATTTTTTCAGGATCGCTTTTTCCTGCTTTGGTCCAAAGCCCATAACCTTCCACACAAAGAGGTAGAGCGCAGCGGAGAGCACAATACCAAAAATGAGAATCTCAATGGTAAATCTGCCGTTAAAGACGATCCACATCCCTACAAATAATAAGAATAGCATAATATCACCTCAAAACTTTCGTTTCACGCGCAGAGCTGGGCGGGCTCTGTCAATGGGCGTTTGCAGCGGGCACGCTTTCCGTGTGACCGCCGACCGTTTCTTCGCTGTGCGTGTCCGAACCGGATTCAGCGCCGTGCAGGTTGTCCACCGGTGCCGAAACAAGCCACAGCAACGCCGCACTGGCTGCCAGTGTGACGATGATACAGAAAAATTGTTTCATAGAAAAACCTCCTGACCGGCGATTTTCTGCCCCTTCCCTCGAACGGCGTGTCCGGTGGAAACCCTGCTGCTTCGCCGTGATAATCTGTCGCTGCACCAAAAAGCATAGGCTTACGGTACAGATAACTATACGGATTAAATTATGATGGAATATTCATGAATTGTCAATAGTTTTTGTAGTATTTTTCCGAGTTTATAGAAATACGCCAAAAAAATTTTGTAGAAATCTATGCAAAACCACCTGTGTTTTTCTTTCTAAATCACCCTTTTTTCAATGTTTTTTCGTTCGAAATGTGTGAATTTTCTGTAAATTCTGTGGAAAGTAACCGAAAACCGTTTCTCCTCTCGAAAAACCCTGTGGGATACACCAAAAAATGAAAGTCCGACTTTTTGTCAAATCTGCCAAAGTATTTTAACGCAACAAAAAGGCGAACCAATTTGGTTCGCCTTTTGCAAAATCTTCTGATTAAAATTACAATGTTGGAGTTACCACCACATGAATTTCCACTGCCCGGCGGAAATCCACCTTTGTAACCGTAACGGTCAGGTTGTCGTAAGTAAAGGTGTCTCCTTCTTCCGGAACCTTGCCCAACTCGTCCATAACCCATCCGCTGACGGTAGCATAGTCGTAGTCCTCTTTAATCTGGAACAGCTCTCGTACCTTGTCCAAGGCGGCGCCACAGTTGATGGTATAGCTGCCGTCCTCGTTTTTCTTAATCTCCTCGGTGACTTCGTCATGCTCGTCCCAAATCTCACCGACCAGTTCTTCCAGAATATCCTCCAGCGTTACAATACCCTCTGTACCGCCGAATTCATCCACCACAACTGCCATGTGCGACTTATGATATTGCAGCAAACGCAACAACTTGGAAATCTTAATACCCTTGGATACGGTAACCGGTGGCTTGATAATCTCTTCGATAGAGGTTTTCCCATCCAATACCGTTTGGTTAAAGTCTTTTTCATGGAGGATACCCACAATATGATCCATGTCCTCTTTATAGACCGGCATTCTGGTGTATTCATGCTCTCGAAACAGCTTCTGAATATCCTGCACCGTCATGGAAATTTCTACGCCAATCACGTCCACACGAGGGGTGAGAATGTCGGCAGCGTCTAAGTCATTGAACTCGATGGCAGAACGAATCAATTCGCCCTCATGCTCGTCAATTACGCCGTCGCTCTCAACTTCCTCTACAATGGTAATCAATTCCTCTTCTGTAAATCCGGAAGTGCCTTTCAGATGGAACACCTTAGACAACAGCTTTTTCCATACAATAAAGAAGCTGTTAATCGGAATTAAGATCCACATAAACAGTTGGATGATCGGAGCAGAGAATGCCGCAAAGGATTCTGCTTTTTCCTTTGCAACGGTTTTCGGAGATACTTCACCGAACAGCAGCACCACGATCGTAATGACAATGGTAGACAAGGTCACACCAAAATCGCCCCAGTGTTTGGTAAAAAATACCGTCGCAATGGAGGTACACAGGATATTGACAATATTGTTGCCAATAAGAATAGCAGATAGCAGCGTATCATATTTTTCGCTGAGTTTCAGCACCAAAGCGTATCGCTTATGCCCCGCTGCCACCAAGTTTTTTACACGAATTCGATTTAGACTGGAAAATGCCGTTTCTGTTGCCGAAAAAAATGCCGACATGATAATCAACCCAACCATTGCGGCGATCATCGCTAAACTTCCACCATCCATAATAAGGAAAAATCACTCCAATTTTAAAATAATATTGTTGATTTATTGTATCATAAGACAAAAAAAATAGCAATAGTACTATAGACTCTGTTATCCAAACTTCTTTATTTCCCAAGCAGAATGGGTATTCCCCTCATAGTTTCCAATTTCTTGGGCATCCTACTCCCAATGAATTGATTGTGAGGTGTCTGTATGAACCAGAATTCTTCCAAAAAATCGGCAGTCAACCGACGGAATATACTCATTTTCCGATTCGTGGCACTACCGCTCTGTTTTCTCGGACTGACAGCTTTGTCGGTAATGTGTTTCTTAAAGCCGCCAAGTACGGTTCCCACGTCTAACTTGGCAGGCGAAAAAAACACCCAATCCGTATTGAGTAACTTTTCCGATGACTTAGGCGCTGCCACAGAACTGAAATTCACTACCGTAACCAAAACAAAAGCGGATCTCGCCAAAGGCAGTTTGATTTTGGTGAACCCGAAAACAATCTACCCCTTCCCCGAAACAGATACGCTAGTGAATGTTTACGACAACGGAAACTCCGGCTACCTGCTGCCCGGCACAGAAATTTTACTGCAAAAAGAAGTATTGCGGTTCCTTAATTCCATGATGGAAGAGTTTTCTCGCATTACCGGCTGCGATGATGTCCTTCTCTCCGACGGGTATCGTTCAGAAAGTTTACAGGCTGCTGTGTACGAGCAGGCAAAATCTGTTTATGGCGATACGGCAGATCAAGTAGCAGCGCAACCGGGGTACAGCGAGTTTCACACCGGATACGCCG
This sequence comes from uncultured Eubacteriales bacterium, assembly GCA_934476545.1. Classification (GTDB taxonomy): domain Bacteria; phylum Bacillota; class Clostridia; order Oscillospirales; family Acutalibacteraceae; genus UMGS1071. The sequence goes on from CAKSOB010000001.1 coordinate 43,587, forward strand.
TTAGCTTTGACCGCTACACCAAAAACGGTACCGTTATGGAACTGACCAGCGCAGCGGAGTGGCAGTGGCTTCCCCGCAACTGCGCCAGATTTGGGTTCATTCTCCGCTATCCGGAGGGAAAAAGCGACTTGACCGGATTTGCAACACAGCCCTACCATTACCGCTATGTGGGCAAGCCCCATGCCTATCTCATGAACCTGAAGCAATATTGCCTAGAGGAATATCTGGAATACCTGAGCCACTACACCTTTGGCGGCAGTCATGTGCAAGTAACCGACAACGAAAACAACCGTTACGAAATTTACTACGTTCCTGCCTCCGGAATGGACACCACCGAGGTTCCTGTTCCCATAGAAAACACCTATACCATTTCCGGCGATAACCAGGGTGGGTTCATTGTTACGGTGCTTCTGAAAGGTTGATTTTAAAAGCGTCCATTCCGGGCGCTTTTTTTGCACCTTCCTTTTCCTTTATATTATATAAGGAGTCAAGCATAAAAAAGAAAAACCGCACAGGAACATCCTGTGCGGCAAACGCAGTGATTATGCGTGTTCGTTTTTCATTAAATATCCCAAACCGGCATGAACCGCCTTGGGTGTTTTTTCGATGAATTCTCTCAAAAAATCATCCATTTGCTGGTCATTGTCAAAAGCACGAATCGGAATTCCGATTTCACCGTTTTGATCCAACTCCAAATAAAGAAACTGCTTTGTTTTTTCAATCCGCTCTACACTGGTGTAGTTAATCTCTGAGGTACGAGTTACTGTGTATACCTCAAAGTAGTCATCCTCCAGTGTGATGGTTGTCTGGGGCATCAGATCTTCCTTGCGTTGACGATAGAGCATCACCTTTACCGACCGCTTCATTCGACTCCGCAAAAACCACATGATAAAGCCAAACACCGCCGCTGCCATTGCTACAAAAATAATGTAGATATAGGCCGGCATCCGGCACATATAGCCAATCACCAACATGGCTGCCAAGCTTGCACAAGCAATCATAATCGCAGAGGGAACAGTGCCGGCATTTTTCCGTGTTGCACGGAACATATTAAACGAATACAGCTCGTCCTCGTCAAATTTATAGGTAATTTTCATTTAAAACTGCCTCCTTTCTGTCGGGCGATCCGTTGCCCCGTTTTTTCACACATCTCTTGTATTCTTCCATCATATCATAAAACCCGTTCCGGGTAAAGGATTATTTCCCGGAACACTCGCCATCCTTTTGGAACAGCAGCTCTGCCAAATCAGCAGGCGCTTCGACAAATACCGACGCACCCTCTCGTTCCATCTCTGCTCGGGTACCATATCCGTACAATGCCCCGATGAAATCTATACCCATCACCCGCGCGCCATTCGCATCAAATCGGGTATCGCCAATCATCACGGTTCGCTCCCTGGCAGCACCGGTTTCCTCCAAGCAGCGGCGAATCAGCCCCGGCTTATCGCTCTGCTTGTCACTGGTATCGGCGCCGGCATTGCAAAAAATCAGAGAGGACAAGCCCAAAAATTCCACCACTTCATCTGCCATAGGCTGCGGTTTGGAGGTAGCAATGCACACTTTGCTTCCGGCGGCAATCAAGGCTTTCATCAGCTCTAAAATATCGGGGTACAAGGCGGTGTTAAAAATCTCTCCCCTATTGTAGTATTCCCGATATCGCTTCATACACCGTTCTGCCATTTCTTCCGGCATCCCTGCAAAGGTCATCAAACTCTCACAAATGGGCGGTCCGATAAATTTGGTATAATCAAAATCTTCCGGCATGGACCAGTTAAAATCCACCAGCGCTTTCTTTGCGGAAGCAATAATGCCCGGATGGGATTCCGAGATGGTTCCGTCTAAATCAAAAAGAACGGCATCATATCGTCTTTTGCCCATTCCGACTCACTGCTCCTTGCGCTGAGCGGCTTTCTCCAGGAAGCGCTCTGTTTTCACGCTGACACGAGTATGGGTGCCTGTTGCAATCTCGCCGGCATCATCCCATGCACGGAGGGAAAATTGGAAGGTTCTGCCATCTGTTTCCAATAAAGTAGCCTCTGCGGTAACCGTCATGCCCTCTACGGAAGGTGCATTGTGGTTCACGGTAATCTGTGTGCCAACCGTGGTCAGCCCTTCTGCCAGCGCAGCCTGTGCCAAATCCGCAGCAGCGCCTTCCATCAGGGCGGCTACCATAGGGGTTGCAAATACCGTTACACTGCCGCTGCCCACTTGGCAGGCAAGGGTGTCGGGGGTTACGATCCGTTGCCTTGTTGCGATATCTCCGATTTGAATTGCCATATTGTTCATACTCCTTTATTTGTGATATACTGACAGCAGAAGTGCCGTTGAATATGGTCATTGTACCACAAAACGACACGACCCACAAGGAGGGATTTTCACTGCGATGGATTCCAAAAAACGGGAAAACCGCCACGCCCATTTCCCGTCGAATTTTCTTTTTAGATGAACTGCGTGGCTTTGCGGTCCTGTGCATGATCTTTTATCATGGGTTTTTCACCTTTTCCACTACACTAAATTGGCAGTGGAGCAGCCAACTTCTATCTTTTTTTCAACCGGTAGAACCGTTGTTTGCAGCGCTGTTCCTTGTGATTTCCGGCATTGCCGCCAACTTGACCCGTTCCAATTTGCTTCGAGGCGCAAAACTGGCAGTGGTTGCCGCCTGTGTTACCATTGTCACGGTATTCGTCACACCGGAGCAGCCCATCTACTTCGGTATTCTTCATTTGTTGTCCGTTGCCATGTTGTTGACGCAGCCGCTCAAACCGCTGACAGACCGCATCCCTATTTGGACAGGTATTGGCATCTGTTTTTGCCTTACCGCATTGACCTATCACATTTGGGAGGGATTTCTGGGCTTCTTCTCCCTGCCGCTCATCCCCTTGCCCGAATTTCTATATCAAACCGACTGGCTGTGCTGGCTTGGCACATACAGCGATTCCTTCTTTTCCGTCGATTATTTCCCCATTTTCCCATGGCTGTTCGTTTACTTCGGCGGGGTATTCTTTGGGCGACTGGCATTGCGGGGGCGATTCCCGGAATGGACATATCAAAGCCATGTGCGCTTTTTCTCTTTTTTGGGGCGGCACGCCTTGTTGCTTTATATCGTTCACCAACCGGTCTTTTACGGAATCGCCATGCTGATTCGCTACTGCCTTTAACAGCCCTTATTCCCATCGGTTTCTGCAAAATCCGAAAGAAAAGCAGGTGTTTCCGCTGAATCCCCTTGCCTTTCTTCTTAAAAAATTTTATAATAAGGTTTTAAGGACTTCGTTTATTATTGAATTTTTAGTATAGAGAGGTACGAATTTATGAAATTAGGTATCGTGGGTCTGCCAAACGTAGGCAAGAGTACCCTGTTTAATGCAATCACCAACGCCGGCGCACAGTCCGCCAACTATCCATTCTGCACCATCGAACCAAATGTTGGCGTGGTTGCCGTTCCGGATCATCGTCTGACCGATCTCCAAAAGATTTACGGTTCTCAGCGTATCATTCCGGCTTCCATTGAATTTGTAGACATTGCCGGTTTGGTAAAAGGCGCATCCAAGGGCGAAGGCTTAGGCAATAAGTTTCTTGCCAACATTCGAGAGGTTGACGCCATCATCCACGTTGTTCGCTGCTTTGAGAACGATGACATCATCCACGTTGACGGCGCAATCGGTCCGGCCCGTGACATTGAAACCATCAACTTGGAATTGATTCTGTCCGACATGGAAATCCTCGACCGCCGCATCGACAAGACCCAAAAGCTAATGAAGGCTGACAAAAAGTTCCAAGCAGAATATGATTTTTTCCAGAGAGTAAAGGCTGCATTGGATGAGGGAAAATCCGCCCGCACCGTAGAATGCACCCCGGAAGAAGCAGAACTGCTGTCTACCGTTTCTCTGCTGACCAACAAGCCTGTTATCTATGCCGCTAACATGAGCGACAGCGACTTTGCCGACGGTTTGGATGCCAACGAGCGTTACCAAGAGGTTCTGAAAATCGCAAAGGAAGAGCATTCCGGTGTGCTGCCGATTTGCGCAGAAATTGAAGCGGAAATCTCCGGTATGGACGAGGAAGAAAAAGAACTGTTCCTTGCAGACATGGGGCTCCATGAATCCGGTCTGGATCGACTCATTAAAGAGTGTTACAGCTTGCTGGGTCTGATTTCTTACCTGACCGCAGGCCCACAGGAGGTTCGCGCTTGGACCATCACGAAGGGTACCAAGGCTCCGCAGGCTGCCGGTAAAATCCACAGTGACTTTGAGCGTGGCTTCATCCGTGGTGAAGTGGTCAGCTATGACGACCTGATGGCTTGCGGCTCTATGGTTGCCGCCAAGGAAAAAGGTCTGGTTCGCTCCGAAGGCAAGGAGTACATCATGAAAGACGGCGACGTAGTTCTTTGGAGATATAACGTTTAAGTTCTTTCGCAATCGCACTTCCCCGTGAGTAACGACGTTTCGTTCTCACAACGGCTTTATATGGAAGGATGCACCATGAAACGATTTTTGATTTTCTTGTGGCTCGCAATCGGTCTGTGCTGTTTTTGTACCGGCTGCGGTCAGCAAACTTCCCCCGAGGATACCGCTTTGCAGGTAACCGTACTGGTGAAACCCGGTGCGGAGCCCTCTGCGTCCTCATCCTCCGAAGCATCTTCCGATTCTGACTCCTCTTCGTCTGCATCTTCCGAGAAGCCGGATGAAAACACCTTTGTGGATGAAGCAGGCGAAACGGTTCACTACACCGACGTTATCACCGGAGAATGCACTGCTTACTCCGGCGATTCCGTCACTGCCCTCGGCATCACGCCGGAGGTAGGCATGGTGGCGGTAGACCCCTCTGTGATTCCTTATGGCACGCAGATGTACATTACCTCTGCCGACGGCAGTTATACCTACGGGTATTGTGTGGCAGTGGATACCGGCGGCGCCATGCTGGACGGTTCTGCCCTCTGTGATTTATTCATGGACAGCGAGGAAGAATGCGAGGCTTTTGGCAGACAAGATATGCTCATCTATTTACTGGAAGATGAGCCAGAATCCTAACAATCATTTTTTAAACTTTTAAAGCAGGTGATAAATGTATGGCAATCCCACAGGAACGAATTCGCAACTTCAGTATCATCGCCCACATTGACCATGGTAAAAGCACCTTAGCCGACCGTATCTTGGAGCAAACCAAAACCGTTGCCCTTCGAGATATGGAGGAACAGCTTTTGGACAGCATGGACTTGGAGCGGGAGCGTGGCATCACCATCAAAGCCCACGCCGTTACCCTGATCTACACGGCAAAAGACGGACTGGATTATGTCTTTAATCTCATTGATACCCCAGGCCACGTTGACTTTACCTATGAGGTTTCTCGCTCTCTGGCTGCCTGTGAAGGCGCCATTCTGGTGGTAGATGCTTCTCAGGGCATTGAAGCACAAACCCTTGCCAATACTTATATGGCAGTGAACAGCGGTTTGGAAATTGTGCCGGTTATCAACAAGGTGGATTTGCCCAGCGCCGATCCTGACCATGCCGCCGCAGAAATCGAGGATGTCATCGGCATTCCTGCTGACGAAGCGCCTCGAATTTCCGCAAAAACCGGTTTGAACATCGACCAAGTTATGGAGCAGATCGTGCATCTGATTCCGCCGCCGGAGGGCGACCCCAATGCACCGCTGCAAGCACTGATTTTCGACTCTTACTATGACTCCTACAAAGGTGTTATTGTTTACGTTCGGATTAAAGAAGGTACCGTTCGCCCCGGTGACACCATCCGTATGATGGCAACCGGCGCCGAGTTCACCGTAGTAGAGTGCGGTCATATGCAGGCCGGCGGCTCTTTTGCCAACACCGACAGCCTCAGCGCCGGACAGGTTGGCTTTATTGCCGCTTCCATCAAAGCGGTAAAGGATGCCCGTGTAGGTGACACCATTACTCTGACAGAGAATCCTGCCAAAGAGCCGCTGCCGGGCTATCGCGCAGCACAGCCAATGGTATTCTCCGGTATTTATCCTGCCGACGGCGCACACTATGCCGATTTGCGGGACGCTTTGGACAAACTGCAGCTCAATGACGCTGCCTTAACCTTCGAGCCGGAAACCTCCATTGCTCTGGGCTTTGGCTTCCGCTGCGGCTTCTTGGGGCTGCTCCACATGGAAATCATCCAAGAGCGTTTGGAACGAGAGTACAACTTAGACTTGATTACTACTGCGCCGTCTGTTGTTTATCGCATTACAAAAACAAACGGCGAGGTCATTATGGTAGATAACCCCACCAACTACCCTGATCCTTCTCTGATTCAAATGGCAGAGGAACCGATGACCAACGCCCATATTTATGCCCCCAGTGAATATGTGGGCAACATTATGGATTTGTGCCAAGATCGTCGTGGTATCTTTAAAGACATGAAATATATCGACACCGATCGTGTGGATATTCACTATGAACTGCCGTTGAACGAAATTATTTACGATTTCTTTGATGCGCTGAAATCCCGCACCCGTGGCTATGCCTCCTTTGACTATGAAGTAATCGGTTACCGCAAGAGCGATTTGGTTAAGCTGGACATTATGCTGAACGGCGATGTGGTGGACGCTTTGTCCTTTATCATCCATGCAGATAAAGCATATCCAAGAGCCAGAAAGATGGCGGAAAAGCTGAAAGATAAAATTCCGAGACAACTGTTTGAAGTGCCGATTCAAGCCTGCATTGGCGGAAGAATCATCGCCAGAGAAACCGTTAAGGCTGTTCGCAAGGACGTTTTGGCAAAGTGCTACGGCGGTGATATTACCCGAAAGAAAAAGCTGCTGGAGAAGCAAAAGGAAGGCAAGAAGCGGATGCGTCAGCTTGGCACCGTAGAAGTTCCGCAGGAAGCCTTCATGAGCGTACTGAAGCTGGACGAATGAGCATCGGCATCTATCTGCACGTTCCGTTTTGCGGCAAAAAATGCCCATACTGTGATTTTTATTCCGGTTCGGCTTCTAAGCCGAACATGGACCGCTACACCGATTATTTAGAGGAACAGCTGCTCTCCTACCAAGGAAAGGGCATTACCGCCGATACCTTGTATTTCGGTGGCGGAACCCCAAACCTATTGGGCGGAGAGCGGTTATCTCGGCTGATTCATGCTGCTAAGAACAGCTTTTCCCTCTCAACTCAAAGTGAAATTACCGTAGAGGGAAATCCCTTTTCCATTACAGAGGATTTTCTCCGGCAGATTCACAATGCCGGAGCCAATCGGCTGTCTTTGGGAATGCAGTCTGCCAACGAAACGGAACTGCAATTTCTCGGTCGCCGTCATACACCGGAGCAAGTTCGAACCGCTGTCGCTATGGCGAGAGACGCAGGCTTTTCCAACCTTTCTTTGGATTTAATGCTTGCAATTCCTCATCAAACCGCAGATAGTCTATGCCGCTCCATTGCCTTTTGCGCAGAGCTGGATGTAGAACATGTTTCTTCTTACCTGTTGAAAATTGAGCCGAACACTGCTTTTTTTGCACAGCAGAACACCCTCTCCCTGCCGGAGGAGGACGAGGTTTCCAAACGCTATCGCCTTGCGGTCTCCGAACTGCAAGCTGCCGGATATGCTCAGTATGAAATCTCCAATTTCTCCAAACCGGGATATGAAGGACGGCATAACTTAAAGTACTGGCACTGTGAGCCATACTTGGGGTTTGGTCCCTCCGCCCACAGCTATTTTGACGGACGACGGTTCTACTATCCGCCCTCATTGGAAGAATATCTTTCCGGTAAGCCGCCTGTACAGGACGGAGAAGGCGGCAGCGAAGAAGAAACCGCCATGCTGCAGCTTCGGTTGACAGAGGGGTTATCCGACACACTATGGCAGCAAAAGTTTGGAAAGCCCTTGCCTAGCGCCTTGTTTCGCATTGCAAAACGATATGAAAAACCGGGGTTGATTCAATTTGACAGCCCTACCTCTTTTCATTTCACACCGGAAGGATTTTTGGTATCCAATTTATTGATTGTCGAATTACTGGAAGCCTTTTGAATAAAAATACCCATAGAAAAAAGCGTACCGTAACGGTACGCTTTTTATTTTGCAATTCTAATGATTTACAGGGTAATAATGGTGCCGGTTTCCCCTGCCAATGCTTCTTTTGCTCGTTCCAAAGAAGTAATCAACGCCTTTCCCTTTGGATTCGCTTTGACAAATTGCAGGCAGGATTCTACCTTTGGCAACATGCTGCCCGGCGCAAACTGTCCTTCTGCAATGTACTTTTCTGCTTCTTGTACGGTCAAAGAGGACAGCTCCTCTTGCTGTGGGGTATTGTAGTGAATACATACCCGATCCACAGCCGTTAAGATAACGAGCATATCGGCTTCCAACGCTTCTGCCAATTTGGCACTGGATTTATCCTTGTCAATAACCGCTGCCACACCGGTCAGCCCTGCTTCTGTTTCAATTACAGGAATTCCGCCGCCACCGACGGTAATGACGACATCTCCGCTGTCTACCAGTTGACGAACAACGTTCAGCTCCACAATTCGCTGCGGTGCAGGAGAAGGCACTACACGACGGTATCCACGGCCGGCATCCTCTACAAAGGTAAAGCCTTTTTCTTCCGCAAGACAATCTGCCTGCTCCTTGGTGTAGAAGCGTCCCACCGGTTTGGTCGGATGGTCAAAAGCACGGTCTGCTCGATCCACCACCACCTGGGTCACCACAGCGGCAACTTCCCGTTCAATCTTTCTGGAAAGCAACTCTTGTCGAATTGCCTGCTGCAAATGATAACCGATATATCCCTGGGACATGGCGCCGCATTCCGGGAACGGCATATAAGGAATCTTCTCATCGGCGGAGGATGCCAAATCCATTGCCAAATTGATCATACCAACCTGCGGACCATTGCCATGACCGATGATCACCTGATACCCCGCCTCCAACAGATCTGCCACTGTTTTTGCGGTGTTTTTCACCAGCTCCAACTGGGTTTCGGGGGTGCTGCCCAAAGCATTGCCACCCAACGCCAGTACAAGTCTTTTATTCACGTTGTTCGCCTCCGTTTTCTCTTTTCCGCATTTATTCTATCATAGATCCTTCTATTTGTATAGAATAAAGTTACGGCAGCAACGGCAACAGCTCTTGAACATCGTGAATGCAATGATCGGCAATTTCCAATTCCTCCGGTTTTCCGTAACCGTATAAGCAGCCGATAGATGGCAGCCCAAAGGTTTTTGCCACTTCCATATCGTGGCGACGATCTCCGATCACCACATAATGTCCGGCATCGAAATCTTTTTCAATCTCTCGGAAGATTTCTGTTTTGGGGGCAAAATCATAGGATTCGCAGTCGTAGTATCGGTCAAAGTATTGGTCCATGTGAAAGGCATTTCGGTTTGCGTCCATATAGCGTTTCCGGCAGTTGCTCAGCACCACCATGTGATATCCACGGCGCTTCAGTTCCGCAAGGGTTTCTTCCGCCCCCTCATACCACCTTGCCTGACCTTCTTCAATCATTGCCAGCATTTCTTCACCTAGACCAACGCTGTATGTCATCATCAAATCTCGGCTGATATCCGGCATAAACTCCAACCACATTTCCACAGCACTATATCCCAAGAATCGTGTAATCTCCTCCGGATCCCATTCTCGAAATTCCACAACACCATCTCGCACCATGCGGTCATACATATTCAAGAACGCCGGAACATAAATCAGCGCACTGTTATTCAGCGTTCCGTCATAATCAAAAATCAGGACTGTATCCTGTTGTCGCGTTTCCATGTTAAATCTGTTTCAACAGGTTTGCCATCTCAATGGCAGTCACAGCAGCATCAAAACCCTTATTGCCTGCCTTGGTACCTGCACGCTCAATTGCCTGCTCGATGGTATCGGTGGTCAACACACCAAATGCAACCGGCACATCGCTGTCGAGAGAAACGGATGCCACACCCTTAGATACCTCTGCGCAAACATAATCATAGTGCGAGGTAGAGCCACGAATGACAGCGCCTAGGCAGATTACTGCATCATACTTGCCGCTCTTTGCCAAACGCTTTGCTGCCAGTGGCAGTTCAAATGCGCCCGGAACCCAAACGAGATCAATATTGTTGGTATCTGCGCCGTGACGCTCCAAAGCATCTTGCGCGCCGCCAATCAGCTTGGATACGATAAATTCATTAAAACGAGAAGCGCAAATGCCTACCTTCAGTCCTTGTGCGATCAAATTACCCTGTACGATGTTCATAGCTTAATTCCTTCCTTTGATAAAAAATATAATTTATTTAATAGTTTGTTTTCTTTATTTATGGCAGCAAGGGCAGCCGTTGTGATGCTCCTGTGCATCCTGCTCTGTGTAATCCAACATATGTCCCATCTTTTGCTGCTTTGTTTTCAGGTAGAACTCATTGTCCTCTTTGTAGTCCATCTGAATCGGTACACGCTCTACAATCTCAATGCCATAGCCCTCCAAGCCATTGATCTTCTTCGGATTGTTGGTCATCAGACGGAGCTTCGTTGCGCCGAGATCATTCAGAATCTGTGCGCCGATACCATAATCCCGCATATCTGCCGGAAAGCCCAGCTTCAGGTTGGCTTCTACCGTATCCAATCCCTGATCCTGCAAAGCGTATGCCCGCAGCTTGTTAATCAGACCAATGCCTCTGCCCTCTTGCCGCATATACACAAGAACGCCCTTGCCCTCCCGTGCAATTTGCTTCATAGCTGCTTGGAACTGCTCCCCGCAGTCGCAGCGGAGAGAGCCGAGAGCATCACCGGTCAAGCACTCGGAATGCACACGAGTCAGCACGGCTTCACCCTCATGAATATCGCCCATAACCAATGCCACATGATGTTCGCCGTTAGTTTTGTTCTGATATCCATAAATGCGGAAGTGACCGTACTTGGTTGGCATATCCGCCTCTGTTACCCGCTGAATGGAGGATTCTGTCCGGCGGCGATAGGCAATCAAATCTGCAATGGTAATGAATGGAATCTGATATTCCTTTGCAAAGGCTTGCAGCTCTGCGGTACGCATCATGGTTCCGTCCTCTCGCATAACCTCACAGCAAATGCCCACCGGTGCCAGTCCTGCCAAACGGCACAAATCCACGGTAGCCTCGGTGTGACCGGTGCGAACGAGCACGCCGCCATCCTTTGCTTCCAGTGGGAACATATGACCCGGACGACGGAAATCTGATGGCTTTGCATCGGGAGATGCAGCTTTGCGAGCCGTGAGTCCACGCTCTACTGCGGAAATTCCGGTTGTGGTTTCCACATGGTCAATGGATACGGTAAATGCCGTAGCGTGGTTGTCTGTATTCTGCTCCACCATTTGGGACAGCTCCAGCTTCTGCGCCACCTCTCGGCTCATTGGCATACAAATCAAGCCCTTTGCATGGGTTGCCATAAAGTTAATGTTCTCTGTGGTGGCAAACTCTGCGGCGCAAATTAAGTCGCCTTCGTTTTCTCGATCTTCGTCATCTGTCACCATGATCATCTTACCTTGCTGCATGGCAAGGATTGCTTCTTCGATTGTACTGTATTGAAACATTGCTCAGACCTCCTAATGGTCAAAAAATTGCTGTTTATAAAAATCCGTGCTCTGCCAAAAATGCAGTGGTGAGCGCCGGTTTTGTTTCTGTTTTTTGGGAAAGCCCCATGAGCTTTTCCACATATTTCCCGATCATGTCGCACTCTAAGTTCACACGATCGCCCACCTTCTGCCGAAGCAGGGTGGTTTCCGCGCCGGTGTGAGGAATGACGGATACTCGAAATACGGTATCGGTCACATCCACCACCGTTAAGCTGATACCGTCAATGGCAATGGAGCCTTTTTCAATAATATAGCGCAGAATGGACGGTTCCGCTTGAATGGTCACCCAAACAGCATTGTCATCCCGCTCCATGTTGGTAATGGTGCCGGTACCGTCAATATGTCCGCTGACAATATGACCGCCCAGACGAGTATCCGGCCGCAGCGCCCGCTCCAGATTCACAGGGCTGCCCGGCGTCAGACTACCCAACTTGGTGCGGCGCATGGTTTCCGCCATCACATCGGCGGTAAAGCAATCCTCTGTTAAAGAGGTGACGGTTAAGCACACGCCGCTGGTGCAAATGCTATCCCCAACTTTTGTATCTTCCAGTACCTTTTTGCCGCCGATGGTCAGCCGACTGGACTTTACTCCCGGCTGCACCGCACGAACGGTACCGATTTCTTCTATAATTCCTGTAAACATATGCACCTCCTATTGCAGATAACCGGTAAATTTCCAGTCTTCTCCAATTTGCTGTACCTGTAATCCGGTGACCTGCGGCGCATCCTGAAGATGCGCTACACCCACACCGCCCACCGGTGTTTTGGATTGTGCGCCGCCGATCAATTTCGGGGCAATATAGGTAATGACCTCCTGCACAATGCCTTGCCGCAAGGCGCTGTCATTTAATGTGCTGCCGCCTTCCAACAAAATGCTGTCCAACTTTCGTTCACCCAAGCGAGCCATCAAATCGGAAAGGTCTACCCGACCCTCTCGCTCTTTACAAACCAAAACGGTAACGCCCATAGCTTCTAAGGCTTTTTTCTGTTCGGGGGACGCCTTCTCCGTGGTTGCCAAAATGGTGGGAGCAACCTCCTGATTCTGCAAAACCTTTGCCGTCAGCGGAATCCGCAAAGCGCTGTCCACAATGATTCTGGTGGGGTTTGCGCCATACTCCAACCGGCAGGTCAGCTGCGGATCATCCTGCAAAACGGTATTCACACCCACCATAATACCTGCCAGTCGGTGGCGGAGATGCTGCACATCCTGTCGTGCCGCTTCTCCCGTAATCCATTTGGATTCTCCGTTTGGCGCAGCGATTTTGCCATCTAAGCTCATGGCGGTTTTCATCACCACATAGGGTGTCTTTGTTGTAATATAATGAAAAAACACCCGATTCATGGCATCGCATTCCGCTCGAAGAAAATCAGTGACCACTTCAATTCCGGCATCCCGCAGCTTTTGCGCGCCTCGTCCCGACACTAACGGGTTGGGATCTCGACTGCCAATCACCACACGCCCTACCTTTTTCTCAATGAGCAAATCGGCACAGGGGGGTGTTTTTCCATAATGGGAGCATGGCTCCAAGGTAACGTATACCGTTGCGCCGGTTAAATCACACTGAGCGCTGCGAACGGCATTGACCTCTGCGTGAGGTTCTCCATACCGCTGATGATAGCCTTGTCCCACCAACACACCGTCTTTTACAATGACCGCACCCACTAATGGATTGGGATTTACCCAACCTTCTCCCTGTTTTGCCAGAGAAATTGCCAACCGCATCCATTTTTCTTCCATATAGCTCCCACCCTTTCTTTTGTGAGCGCTTTCGTTTTATGCAAATAATATAAAAAATCCCCGAAAGCTACTACACCTCGGGGTTATTACGCACAAGCGTTGTTCTTCTCTCATCCAGACTGTACTGTCGGCTTCGGAATCGCACCGAATCCTGCCTTGCGGCTTGTGGGCTGATGGCAACTGCCAAACACCACCGGTAGGGACTTGCACCCTGCCCCGAAGAAACAAATATTCTGATTGTCTACAAATTCAGTGTATCATCTTGTTTCGGGGAAGTCAAGGGCTGCTCGTGACACAAATTTTACAATTTTGAAAACTTTTTTCCAATACAATCACACCTTGTTCCGTTGCCCCCGGTCGTAATCCTCGACCGGATAACTTCCCCAAGGCCTCTTTTCTTGCCCACAAGGTAAAGAACGCATCCTCTGTTGCGCCCCATTGAGCGAAAAGTCCCAGCTCCTCCGGCGTAAAAAAGCGATTTGCCAATTTTCGAAAGCGAATCGGTCGAATCTCCTGCAAATCCACTCCCACCGGACGGTCACTAACTGCACAAATACAATGAAAACCGCTATGGCTGATATTAAAATGAACACCCTCATGAGAAATTACCTGGGGTTTCCCTGTTGCATCGGGAGCAGTTTGCAAGGATTTGGGAGAAATCCCAAAGGTTTTCCACATTCCGTAGCGCAGCAATAGTTCCCCTGTAATGCCCACTTTGGCATCCTCCAATTTGGAGCGACGAAGCCGTTCCGCTTTTTCCGGATGGATTCGTGGAAGCCATCGTTCCAAAACAGCAGGAGAAAGCGGTTGGCTGTCCGTATAATAAAGCTGTACCATATCCTCTCTCCTTTCTGTAAATCGTATCTTATTGTACGCCGTTTCCGTGATTTTGTCAAAAGAAATGCGACACTTTCAAGTTTTTTTGTTCTTCTTGCAATCTAAAAAAAGTTATGTTATACTGATTTTGATTCGTTTGAATTTTTGAACCTTCCGTAAAGGACGTGATGTATCATGAAAAAACTTTTAAAAGCCTCGCTGCTCTTGTTGCTCCCAATCATGTGCTTGTTGGCATTTGTTGCTTGTAAAGCGCCAACCGGACCGGTCAACTATAATGTAAGCGGCGCAGCCAATGATATTCCTACCATCACCAGTGTTGTCGGCGAGAGAACCTTTGAAGGCTCCTCTGTGACCCGCCATGCAAAAGCCGAAAAGGGAAATTTGTCCGTTACCTGCGTGTACAGCGGCGCTTCTGACCCTGCAGAGGATGTGGAAGCCTATTGTAAAGTGTTGGTGGAAGAGAACGGCTTCACACAGCTCTCTTCCTTTGATTCTGGCAGCGGTGCCGTTTTAACCACACGCCCCAATAACGATGGGCAAGCTGTACGAATGACCATTACCCCTACCAATAACGACGGTTATACCATTGTGGTAGAATCCGTAGGAACCACCGAATCCGTCTTGGGATCTGTCTCAGAATAAGGCGAGAAAAGCAGTATCGTGTCGATGCTGCTTTTCCTTTTTGCGGAAATTCGACACGCTTTGTCGCTCCCACTTTATCTTGATTTAACATTCTATTCCTTGACTTCCCTTGGGAATTATCTTACAATATATTAGTTATAGAGATGTCATTTTTGATTTTGCAAGGAGAAAGGCGGTGATTTTCTCTGAATAAATACAAGCATCTTGCAAAAAACACTGTAATTTTTGCCATTGGTACCTTCAGCTCCAAGCTGCTTACCTTTGTCATGATGCCCGTGTATACCTACTCCCTTGCCACCGGCGAATACGGTAACTTTAACCTGATTGTTCAAACAGCAAACTTGCTGATGCCGGTGGTTACAGTGGGAATGTCACAGGCGATCATTCGCTTCGGTGTAGACCGCAGCTATAGTCGTCCTGACGTATTCTCCACCAGTTTTTATTCCACGGTCGCAGCGTTCCTTGCGCTGCTGTGCTTCTCCCCTCTATTGGGAATGATGGGATTCTTGGGCAAGTACACGTGGCTGCTCATGCTCTACATTCTCATGTCCAGCTTCCGACAGATTTGCAGCCAGTTCACCCGTGCCAAGGGCGCAACCAAGCTCTTCGCCTTAGACGGTATGATCAGTACCGCTACCAACTGTCTGTTTACCATTATATTCCTGTTGGGCTTCCACATGGGTGTAACCGGTGCCTTGTTGGCGGTTATTCTGTCGGACTTCTTATCCATTCTGTTCCTGTTTTGGGCTGCCAGCCTGTACCGCTATTTGCGGCTCCGTGGCATCAACCGAATAACATGGAAAAGTATGCTGAAGTTTGCGCTGCCACTGATTCCAACACAGATTTTCTGGTGGATCGTTTCCGTATCCGACCAATATCTGGTTGCTTTTATGATCAGCGACTCCGCCAATGGTATCTATGCCGCAGCGTATAAGGTTCCTACCATTTTGATGGTGGTTGCCACCATCTTTATGGACGCTTGGCAAATCAGTGCGGTGCAAGAAAACAACGCTCAACGCGCCAGATTCTTTACCAAGGTGTTCAACGCCTATCAGGTCATCATGCTGTTTGCTTCCGCTTGTTTGATTCCATTCTCCAAGCTGCTGACAAAAATCCTGACCTCCGATGCCTACTATGAGTCTTGGAAATATATTCCGTTCCTCATTTTGGCAACGGCATTCTGCAACTTGGTCAACTTCACCGGCAGCGTCTACATGGTAGAAAAACGAAGCGTTGCTGCATTGATCACCACCATTATGGGTGCTGCCATCAACTGCGGCTTAAACGTCATCCTGATCCCGCTCTGGGGCATTCAGGGCGCAGCTGTGGCAACGTTCATCAGCTACTTTGTTGTGTTTGTCGTTCGTATGATCCATACTCGACAGTTTATCCACATCCGCTTCAACACCCTGCGGTTTACCGTCAACTTGGTGCTGATCTTAGCCCAAGCATTGGTTATGATCTTTGAGGTACCCGGATGGCTATTGTATCAGTTGGGATTTGTAGCTCTCTTTATTTTGTTGAACTACAAAACGCTGAAAACCAATCTGTTGGGTATGGTCCGGAAAAGGAGGGCGTAAATGGTAATTGATTTTCTGGAAATTTTGAAGGTTACCTTTTTAGGTATTA
This sequence comes from uncultured Eubacteriales bacterium, assembly GCA_934476545.1. GTDB lineage: Bacteria > Bacillota > Clostridia > Oscillospirales > Acutalibacteraceae > UMGS1071. Next base: position 59,960 of record CAKSOB010000001.1, read on the forward strand.
TAGAGGGGATTACCGAATGGCTGCCAATCAGCAGCACCGGTCATATGCTGTTGGTTGATGAGTTTGTGCAGCTCAACGTCAGCGATTCCTTCAAAGAAATGTTCTTTGTGGTGATTCAGCTTGGCGCAATTTTGGCGGTTGTCATTCTCTTTTGGCGAAAAATGTGGCCGTTCCAACTAAAGGACAAAACACAGCCTGTGGTTAAAAAGCAAACGCTTTCTCTGTGGCTGAAAGTTGTAATTGCCTGCATTCCGGGCGCTGTGGTTACCCTGCTCTTCGATAACTTCATCGAGGCACATCTCCACACACCGATTGTCATTGCATCCACGTTGATTTTCTACGGTTTGGCATTTATTCTGGTAGAAAGCTGGAATAAAATGCGCACCCCTCGAATCAAAACCTTGGAGGACATTGACTACAAGACCGCGCTGTTCATCGGACTGTTTCAGATCTTGTCCATCATTCCCGGTACCTCTCGTTCCGGCGCCACCATCATCGGCGCATTGCTCATCGGTGTTTCCCGTGTGGCAGCAGCAGAATTTACCTTCTTCTTGGCTGTACCGGTTATGTTTGGTCTGAGCGGCTTCAAGCTGTTGAAGTTTGGGTTCCACTTTACACCAACCGAACTGCTGATTCTGGTCATTGGCATGGCAGTAGCGTTTGTTGTATCACTCATTGTCATCAAATTTCTTATGGGCTATATTCGCAAGCACGACTTCAAAGTATTCGGTGTGTATCGAATTCTATTGGGCTTTGCCGTATTAGCATATTTCCTCTTCCGGGGTTAAGAATGTTTGCGAGGGTAATTACCCTCGCTTTTGTTTTCGGACGGATTAAAAAAGGAGCGTTTTATATGTGGGAACAAGTATTATCATGGGATTCTTCTGCATTGTTGGCATTGCAAGGAATGCACAACCCTGTCTTAGATTTTCTCATGCCGATTATCACCACACTGGGAAACGGCGGAATGCTTTGGATTGCTCTGACCGCTGTCCTACTGATTTCCCGAAAAACTCGAAGAATCGCCATCGTCATGGGCGCAGCGCTGCTCCTCACAGCAGTTGTCACAAGCCTGATTCTAAAACCCTGGATTGCTCGCCCCAGACCCTTTGCAACCTTCCCGTTGGTTTCTATGATCATTCCGGAGCCGTCAGGATTTTCATTCCCTTCAGGACATACATCCTCCTCTTTTGCGGCGGCGACAGTACTGTGGTTCCGCTCTTGGAAGCTGGCGCTGCCTGCCACTGTTTTGGCGAGTGCCATCGGCTTCTCCAGACTATACCTGTTCTGCCACTATCCCACCGATGTGTTCATCGGCGCATTGGTTGGCGCCGGCGCAGCAGTACTTCTAGCGCTGCTGTATAAAGTCACCTTAGACAAACGGTGGTCGCTCCGTGCTTCTTAACTGATTTTTTCAAACACCCTCGTAGGAGTTTCTCCTGTGGGGGTATTTTTTATGGAAGCGATGTGGTTATTTGACAGTTTTCTTTATTTATTCATTGTTTTTCCATAATTTCAGTATATAATAGATTCTATGTAACTGTAATTAAAGAAAGGGGGCGAGCAGCTTTGCAGAATACACCTCCTCGGATCTTCTCCGATCCGGAGCAGGGATTGACAGCGGAACAGGTTCGCCAACAACAAGCCAGGGGACTGACCAACGGCGATGCGGATGTGAAAACAAAAAGCATCGGCCGCATCGTCCGAGATAATGTGATGACCCCATTCAACCTACTTAATGCCATTTTGGCCGCATTGGTAATTTGTGTCGGTTCCATTCAAAATGCCTTGTTTATGGGCGTTATCATTTGTAATGTGATCATTGGTACTTTTCAAGAAATTCGTGCCAAGAAAACCATTGATAAGCTGTCCCTGATTGCGCAACCGAAAGCCCATGTCATTCGAGATGGCAAATTGCAAGATATTCAAGTCCATGAGCTGGTGTTAGACGACATTCTTTCGCTGCAAACCGGCGGGCAAATTTGCGCCGATGCCATTGTGGTACAAGGAGAATGTGAAGTCAATGAATCGTTGCTTACCGGTGAATCTGACCCGATTTTAAAAAAGGAAGGCGACCTACTGCTTTCCGGCAGTTTTATTGTCAGCGGAAGCTGTAAGGCACGGGTGGAACACGTGGGCGCAGAAAATTACGCTTCTCAAATCACTGCCAGCGCCAAATACATCAAAAAGCCTAACTCCGAGATTTTATCCTCCATCAATCGTATCATCAAATGGATTGGCTTTGCACTGATTCCCATTGGCTTGGCATTGTTCTGCAAGCAGATATTCCTCTCCGGACAATCCTTTGACCGTGCCATTGTCAGCACCGTAGCCGCTTTGGTCGGCATGATTCCGGAAGGCTTGGTGCTGCTGACCAGTGTGGTTTTGGCAGTCAGCGTTATTCGCCTATCTCGCCGAAAAACCTTGGTGCAGGAATTGTTCTGTATTGAAACCCTTGCACGAGTGGACACGCTTTGCTTAGATAAAACCGGTACCATCACAGAGGGAACCATGGAATTAAATGAGATCGTTCCGTTGTCGGATTTACCGATGAAGCAAATTGACGAGGCGCTTGTCGCTCTGATGGCAACTCTACAAGATGAAAATCCCACCGCCAATGCAATTCGTGCTCATTATCAAGCGGAATCAACTGCTTGGCAATGCGAACAGTCTGTACCGTTCTCTTCCGCTCGAAAATGGAGCGGCGTACAATTTGCAGAATACGGCACCTATGTACTGGGGGCAGCAGAATTCGTTTTAGGCGAAAACGCTACCGCCCTCACAGACCGGCTGGAAACATACAACAAAAGCGGACAGCGTGTGTTGGTATTGACACACAGCCCCCTTCCCTTTGCAGACAAGACTTTGCCGAAGGAATTACAGCCGGTAGCATTGCTTTCCATCGGAGATAAAATTCGTCCGGAAGCCAAGCAAACACTGGAATACTTTGCAGAGCAGGGTGTGGATCTGAAGGTAATTTCCGGCGACAATGCGGTAACGGTTGCAAACATTGCCAAACGAGCCGGATTAAAAGACGGTGACAATTATGTGAATGCTACTACCCTGACTACCCCGGAACAGCTTGCGGAAGCTGCAAAAACATATAGCGTCTTTGGACGAGTAACGCCGCAGCAAAAACTGGAATTGGTGCAAGCACTGAAAGCCCAAGGACATACCGTTGCGATGACCGGTGACGGTGTAAACGATGTGCCGGCGCTGAAAGAAGCCGATTGCTCCATTGCTATGGCTTCCGGCAGTGACGCTGCCCGCACCGTGTCCCAGTTGGTACTGTTAGATTCCAACTTTGCTTCTATGCCGTTGGTGGTACGAGAAGGTCGGCGCTCCATCAATAACTTGCAGCGGTCTGCCTCTCTCTTCTTAGTAAAAACGCTGTTCTCCACGATTTTGGCAATCGTATTTATTTTCCTCAATCGAGATTATCCGTTCCTGCCGCTCCACTTGACCATGATTAGCACCGTATGTATCGGCGCACCGTCCTTTCTGTTGGCGCTGGAACCAAATAACGAACGAATTCGAGGGCATTTCATCGCAAACGTCTTGCAAAAGGCTCTGCCCGGCGCCGTCACCATGGCGCTAACGATTATTGCCATTTCGGTTATTTCCTCCTTTATAACATTAACTCAAAACCAAATATCCACACTGTGTGTGCTTGCTACCGGTTTTGTATCCCTGCTGGTACTGCTTCGCATTTGCTTGCCGCTGAACTGGATTCGAGGCGGGCTATTTGCACTGTTTGCAGCCGCATTCGCTGCCGAATGTGCGCTCGCCATGTATGTGGTGCCGGAACGACTTTTAAATATGGTTCCTATGACCGGAACGATGGCGATTCTGTTATTGATTCTTTGCGTTTGTGCTACGGGTTTGATGCTGCTTTGCATTATCCTAACCAACCGATTGGTTGTTTCCCGAATCAATCGACTGTTCGAGCCAAACCACCGAAAAAAATCCCGCAAAAATAAATAAAAAACGCTCTGCTTGCAAGTTCCGCAGGCAGGGCGTTTTTCATCTTTTAAGCACAAAAAATCCCCCGCTCCTGCGGGGGACCCTTTGCAGTTTATTTCTGCTCCTCAATCGGTACATAACATTTGTTTTCAACATCCTGTTTGTAATCCTGACGCTTGCCGCAGCCCCAGCAAACAGTACGAATCACGGAGAAATCTGTCTTTCCTTCCGGACCGATACCAAAGTTGCTGACTCTTTTGCCGCATTGGGGGCAAACTTCAACGATGTACTCCGGTTTCATGCTTTCAATATATTCCCGGGAATTAGGCAATACTTCTCTTTTTTCTTCCATTGGAAATAACCTCCATTATATTTTGTTCCATATCTTTAATTATACACAAATATGACAGAATAGCAAGCAAACTTTCTTCCATTTTGGAGATTTCATGATTTGCCCAAAGATACCCGGAAAAAATTATTTGATTTTCCAAAAATCCCTTAGCTGGCACTTTTCATCTGCAAGCGCAGCTTGTCGCTAATCATAGCAATGAACTCGCTGTTTGTGGGTTTTCCCCTAGTATTGTGAATCGTGTACCCAAAATAAGAGTTCAGCACATCCACATCTCCTCGATCCCATGCGACTTCAATGGCGTGACGAATGGCACGCTCCACACGGGAGGAGGTCGTTTCATACTGCTTGGCAACAGAGGGATATAACTGCTTTGTCACAGCATTGATAATCTCCGGTGTTTCGATTGCCATTAAAATGGAATCCCGTAAGTAATGGTATCCTTTAATGTGCGCCGGCACACCAATTTGATGGAGGATCTCTGTCACCTGTAATTCCACATCGCCCCGCTCGGAGCGCTCCGGCGGGTGCTGTTCTCCATGTGCAGCAAACTGCAACATTCTCTGCGCCAGTTCCGCCGGATTGAAAGGGCTAATCGTAAAATAAGACGCACCACTTTGCAATACTTCACGCTCTAATGTGGGACTGCTAAATGCAGATTTTACAAAAAACAGCGGCACCTTCTCCACCGAACGACGGGTAGCGTTGATGACGCCAATGGCGTCCAAACCCGGCATAAACAAGTCGATAAGAACAAAATCCGGTATATCTCGCTTAATACGTTCCATCACCTGAAACCCGTCCTTTTTCACGAAGATCGGCTCCATTCCTGCTTCCTGAAAGGCACGGGAAACATCCCGGTTCCATTCGGCACTATCGTCTGAAATGAGTAATTTATACTGTTTTTCCATGATTTTTCCTCCTATACTGCTTTCGTTGGTTTTAGTTTACCATAAATTGGTAAAAATGGCAAGAAATATTTTTGTTGGATTTGGAGAAAATAATTAAAAGTCGTGAAAAACCTAGTATTTTCCTAATAAAATTGATTTCTTAACATTTTATTCCGTTGGTTATATTTGCCAACTTTCTACGGATTTTTTCAACATTCGACAAGGCTTTTCGCAAAAAAATACAGAGGGAATCCCTCTGCTTCTGCTCATCGTCCCGCTGCTTTCAGCATATCCTCAATTAAAATTCCATACCCTCTAGTCGGGTCATGAATGAATACATGGGTAACCGCTCCCACCAATTTGCCATCCTGCAAAATCGGACTGCCGCTCATTCCCTGCACAATTCCCCCTGTGGTTTGAAGTAAGGTTTCATCTGTAATTCGCACCACCAAGTTTTTCACATCTTGATCTTCTCGCAAATCCACCGATTCAATGATCGCCTCATACCGCCGCGGTGTATTTCCTTCTATGGTGGTGAGAATCTCTGCCGGACCGGTATGAACCTCTTGTTTTCTGGCAGTGGTCACAGCTTCTCCGGTAACGGGTATTGTATCCATGGTTCCGTATACGCCGGCATCGCTGTTTTGCTGCAATCTTCCAACCGCATGGTCATCGGTAAAGTAGCCTTTCAACTCGCCGGCATCTCCTTGCCGCCCTTTCTGCACACCGCAAATCGTTACAGGGACAATCTCGCCTTTCCCCAAAGGCATCAGATTTCCGGTATCTGCATCGCAAATTCCATGTCCTAACCCACCGAACATCCCCGTTTCCGGTCGATAAAATGTGATGATTCCGATTCCTGCGGTGCTGTCCCGCACCCAAATTCCGCCACGATAGTTCCCGTCAAACTCCGACTGCACCGGCGTCACCGAAATGGTTTTCTCCGTTTCTCCGCGCAATATCTTTAACATCACCGGAGCGCCGTTGCTTCGCGCCATCACTTCTCCTACCTGCTCTGTTTTTGTCACCGGTTCCCCGTTCAATTCCAACAGAATATCTCCTATTTGAACGCCTGCTTCCGCAGCGGGGCAGCGATCACCTCTCGTTGTGGAGATTTCCGATAACCCCACCACCATCACGCCATCTGTAAATAACTTGATACCAAAAGGCGTTCCGCAAGGAACAACAGAAATTGCTTCCGTTTCTGTTACGGTGACGGTTTTAATCGGAAAGATAGAAAACAACGACACGGTTACCTGATACCGTTTTGCGGAAAGATGACCGCTCGCCTGCTCGCTATCTTCATCGGACACCGGCGATGTCATCAAGCCCATGGCTGACAGATCCAAGCGCTCTCCCTGTGCAACCGTAAACGTATCCGGAATGCTTTGTGCTACTACCGAAAGGAATCCGGTGAGCGATATGATCCCTGCCGCAAATAAACCGAACAGGGTTCTGCGGATTCGTTTTTTCATAAAAAAAGACCTCCTTCCCCAACGGATTTTCGTTGGAACCTGTCGTTACTTTGTGCAGGCGGCGGTCGTTTAAAATGGCAATTCCGGTATCCTTCGACAAATTTTGTATATACTCTGCTTTCTTATGGGGATTGGATAGAGATTGCCCAAAATTACGCAAAGAAAAAAGGCTTTCTTAAACCGATCAGAAAGCCTTTGGATTCCAAAATTTGGTATTTATTTTTTCAACTTCAGAAGTGTCAAATCCTTTGCCGGAACATAGCTGCGTTTTCTGCTTCCAAACTTTGCACGCAGTGCAACAGCAATTCCGGTAACGGTAGCGGCGGCGGCTACCAACACAAATCCGAGCAGACTGGGCATTCCCTTGCTCTCTGTCTGTGTTTCTAAAACACTAACCTTGGCATCTGCCATTGGGAGTTCTTCTTCAACGAATGTAACTTCACTCTCTGTTCCGGTTCCCTCGGAACCGGACTCTGCCGAAGCATCCACCTGCACAGATGATGCGGTTGACTCATCGACCTCTTCTGCATGGACAAGACTTGCGGCGGAGCACCCCAAAATCACGCCCAAAGCCAGACAAAGCATTGCCGCAACTACGGCAAGCTTTTTTGCTGCAACCATTCAAAATCCTCCAAACAATTCGCCGCAACAAATTGCGCCCAACAGGGATCGCAGTGCGACGTTTCTCTCTGGTAACAAACTTGTTACTAGTTTAACATGAAATCTGGACAATTGCAAGATTTCGACTTATTTGTTCATAGTTTTTTCAAATATTTTCACGAATCCGGTCGGAAAACACTCTATTTTTTGAAAAAATGTCTACTTTTTCTGACGATTTCTCTTTTTTGCTGCAAAAAAGACCACACAAAATCATGTGGTCTTTATGTACTCTTATTCTGCTTCGGCAGCTTGTTCTACTTGCTGTTGCTCTGTTTTTTCCGCATCTTGGGCAGCAGCCACTCCTTCTACGCCGTGCTGCAACAAACCACGAACGATTTCATCGGTTTTCATGCCACGAGAGCCCTTTACGATGACACAGTCGCCCGGACGCAGCTTATGCTGCAAGTATTTGATGGCCTGCTCGTTGTCCTTTTGAGAGCAAACCAGCACTGCCGGATTGACTGCCTTTGCACCCTTTCCGATATTCTCTGCCCGCTTGCCTACGGTAACGAGTACGCTGACACCGGCTTCTGCCACTGCCACGCCTACATCATAGTGGGCTTGGTCGGACAGTTCGCCCAACTCCAACATATCTGCCAGAACAGCAACACGCCGTCCACGGCACTCTAAGCCACTCAGCACGTCTAACCCGCTGCGGATAGAATCCGGGCTGGCATTGTAAGTATCGTCAATCACGGTGATGCCGTTGACCTCATGAATCTCCTGTCGCATGGCAGGCGGCACATACTCCGCAATCTTGTCGATTACTGCATCTAAGTTCAAGCCAAGATAATCCGCCACAGCAATGGCTGCCAGAGAGTTCAGCACATTGTGCTTACCCAGTGTAGGCAGATAAACAGTGCGTCCCTGAATTGGCGTTTGCAGCGCATAGGTGGTATGTTTATCCTCCGTTACAATATGCTTTGCCTGATAATGCGCATTGTATCTGGTACCGTACACGATCGTCTTGCATGGCAAGAAGCCAATGAGAGAACTCAACAGCGGATCATCGCCGTTAATAAACAGCACCGACTTCTTGGTGAAGTAATCCATGATATGGAGTTTTTCCATCAGAATATTTTTTTGTGTTTTTAAATTTTCAATATGGGACATTCCGATATTGGTAATCACTGCAAAATTAGGGCGAGCAATTTCTGCCAAACGGGACATCTCACCCTTTTCGCTCATACCCATCTCAATGACCGCTACAGTATGCTCCGGCTCCAGCCCAAACAAGGTAATCGGCAAACCGACTTGGCTGTTGAAATTACCCTTTGTTTTCATCACGTTTTCTTCGGCAGAAAGCGCCAGCGCCAACATCTCTTTGGTTGTGGTTTTGCCCACACTGCCGGTCACACCGATAATCGGAATGGTAAATTGATTCCGATAGGCTTTTGCGATTTCCTGCAAAGCAGTCTGCGTATCCTGCACATAGATCCAACAGTGAGCAGGGTCATCCATCTCCTGATGCTCTTGAGTCAAGGTTGCCACAGCCCCCTTTGCAAATGCCGAACCGATATAGCCGTGACCGTTACTCCGCTCTCCGATGAGTGGTACAAATAAGTCCCCCTCCTTTGTGCGGCGGCTGTCGATGGAACCGCCATGCACAACGGTTTCCGGATTGCCGCACAGCAACACGCCGTTGCAGCTATTGATAATTTCTTTCACTGTCATTTCCATGCTCAGATTCCCCCCTTGGTTTTTCGCTCTTCCAAAATCTCTTGAACAACTTCTCGTTCATCAAAATGATATTTTACGCCTCGAATCTCCTGATAATCCTCATGCCCTTTTCCTGCCAGCACAATGATATCCCCAATCTGGGCGTGCTCGATGCAGTAACGGATCGCTTCCCGACGATCTGGCACCACTACAGACTTGCCGTTGGTTTTCTGCATTCCCACCTGAATATCCGCAATGATGTCCATTACATCTTCATCACGAGAGTTATCGGCAGTGATGACAGACAAATCTGCCAAACGACCGCAAACCTCGCCCATCTCAAACCGGCGTACCTTTGGACGGTTTCCACCGGCACCAAACAGACAAACCAACCGATTGGGATGGTACTCCCGCAGCGTTGTCAGCACATTTTCCATAGAAAGCGCATTATGGGCATAGTCGATCAACAAGGTGTAATCGCCGTCTACCGGAACGATTTCCACCCGTCCCTTTACTTTTACCGCATCCAGTCCCTCGTTTACTTCCTCGGCAGTTACGCCAAAATGGCTGCAAACCGCAATGGCTGCCAGCGCATTATAAACGCTGAACTTGCCCGGAATGCCCACCTGCACCTCCTGCTGCTGCCCCCGGTGGGTCAACGTGAAGCCCACACCCAAATAACCGGGATGGCGCAGTAAATGTGCATTGCTTCCCCGGAAGTCCACCCCATCGCCAAAACCGTAGGTTTCAATTTGACAGGTGTGTCCATCAATGATTGCCTGCCAGCTTGGATCATCCACATTGATGATACCGGTTTTGCACTGGCGGAACAACAACTGCTTACAGTGCAGATATTCTTCCATATCCTTGTGCTCTACGCCGCCAATATGGTCGTGAGAGAAATTGGTAAACAATCCGTAATCAAATGTCATGCCATCGGTGCGGTGTGCCTTCAAGCCAATGGAGGAGGCTTCAATGACCACCGTATCGCAGCCGCTCTCTACCATCTTTCGCAGATACTTCTGCATCTCATAGGATTCCGGTGTGGTATTATTGGTTTTTATGATCTCTTCCCCAATGACAATCCCGATGGTACCGATCAATCCTGTCTTATGCCCTGCACGCTGCAAAATAGAACGAACCATCCACGCTGTCGTTGTCTTTCCCTTTGTTCCGGTCAATCCAATTACAGTCAACGCCTCTGCCGGGTGACCGAAAAAAGCAGCAGATACTTCTGCCAATGCTTTTCTGGTATTCTCCACCACTAAAACAGGAACGGACAACGTGATCGGTTCTTCCGCCAAAATTGCAGCCGCACCTTGCTCTGCCGCTTTTGCAGCAAAGTCATGTCCGTCCACCGCAGCGCCCCGCAGACAAACAAACAAACATCCCGGTGTTACCTTGCGGGAATCATATACAATATCGGTAATCTCCGGCGTTACGCCCTCCGGCATTCCCTTTGGCGCATCCGCAAACAGTTCTTTTAGATTCATAAAAAAACCTCCATACTCTATCTTTTTATGATACAACACCACGGCACCAATGTCAATTTTTCACGGCGGCTTTTCTTAGTATCTCCCCCAAATTTTTCATGTATTCTGAAAAAACACCAATTTCTACGAAGATTTTTCTATCTGTCTGTTCATCCCTGTAAAATTTATGGTACAATAAAGAAGAACCAAAAAGGAAGGATTTACGCATATGAACCAAGTGATTGAGCCCTATACAACCGCAGACAGAAAAGAAGCCGTTGCCATTTGGAATGCCGTTGTGGAGGACGGCATGGCATTCCCCCAAGAGGACGTTCTCACAGAAGAAACAGGAGAAGCCTTCTTTCAAAGCCAATCCTTTACCGGCATTGCCAAAGACGCTGCAACAGGAGAGATTGTGGGCTTATACATTCTCCATCCCAATAATGTTGGGCGGTGCGGTCATATCTGCAACGCAAGCTACGCCGTAAAAAAAGGACAGCAAGGAAAGGGCATCGGAGAGCAGTTGGTACGCCACTGCATGGCGAAGGGAAAAGAACTTGGCTTCCGCATTTTGCAATTTAACGCCGTAGTCCGGTCCAATGCCGCCGCTCTTCATTTATATGAAAAAATTGGCTTTACAAAACTGGGGATGATTCCCGGTGGATTTTTCACAAAAGACGGTCGTTGGGAGGATATCATTCCACACTATATTACATTATAAGAATCACCTGTCTGCAAGGAGGTACCGTATGCTGTTTACAGTGGACATCAGTAATTCTCATATCACGCTGGGCGTGTTCCAAAAAAACGGAACCGGATTTTGTGACCGCCCCAGCTTTACTGCCCGGATGGTTACAGACCGGCAGCGCACCGGAGATCAGTACGCCTGTGAATTGATGCAGCTCTTAGTGCTGCACCACACCGCCCCGGAAGAAATTCAGGATGTGATGATTTGCTCTGTTGTGCCGGAACTGACCTATGCCTTTCAAAGCGCTGTAAAGCAACTCACCGGCATTACCCCTCTGGTACTGGGACCGGGCGTCAAAACTGGACTCCCCATCGTTATTGACAACCCGGCACAGCTTGGCTCCGACTTGGTAGCAGGAGCAGTTGCCGCTGCTCATCTATACCCCAAGCCCTGCGCCATCTTTGACTTAGGCACAGCCACCACCATTAGCGTTTTAGATGCACAAGGGAAATTCCGTGGAGGCATGATTTGCGCAGGAATTACCGTTACACTGGAATCCCTTGCTTCTCGCACATCCCTGTTGCCTCATGTGAACGTAGAATGTCCCAAGACTGCCATTGGCACCAATACCATTCATTCTATGCAGTCCGGTGTGGTTTACGGCACCGCTGCCATGATTGACGGTATGATTGACCGCATTGAAGAAGAACTGGGTCAATCTGTCACGGCAGTCGCCACAGGACAGCTTTCTCATGTGGTGGTTCCTGCCTGCCGCAAACCGGTTCAAATTTGTGAGCATTTGCTTCTAACAGGGCTTCGCTTGATTTATGAAAAAAATCAAAAACAAAAATAAAACATCCCGATGTGATACGAGGTATTCCTGTATTGCATCGGGATGTTTATATTTCGCAAAGAAAAAGTTTTCCACAATTATTTCTCGCATTGTCAAAAAAACATAACGCAAAAAGCGGCATGACACGTTCGTCATACCGCTTCGGTTAGGTCTTATTGTTTGGTCTTTGCTCTGAACGTTGGATTAAGACAGAACGTACAGGTTCATGGTCCGTCTACCAAAGTTCATACATTCTTGCTCTGTGTTCATATAAAGGTCGCACAAGGCTTCTCCTGCCATCATAGCACCGCCGGTGTCACCTGCTACGGCATAACCGTAAACATAGCTGCCGTCCGGAGAAGCTATATACAGCTTTGTACCGTATGGAATGATGTTCGGGTCTACTGCTACAACACCAACCTGCGGTGTCATACCGGTAGAAGTGGTGCTGTCACCGGTGTAAGCGGTACAGGTCCCTGTAATCACCTTGGAGTAGGATAAGCCGTCTGCCAATTCACCGGCGGACTTTGTTTTGGTGCCAACTAAAACAACCTTATCCTGTGCTTCCTTCTTTACGACTTCCTTTTGTACGGTGGAACGAACAACCTTGCCGTTCACCAGCTTTTGCCGATAGGTCACAACCTTTTTACCGGAGATACCCTTGGTTTGTACCTTTTGGGTGCCTTCTTCTAAGCTATCGGTTTCTTTTGTCACCACATCGTAAGGGATGGCGACAGATTTCTTCACGGTTTCATAGGTAACGCGGTTGATCCGAATGGTCATACCTTCCTTTACCTGTGCGTTTGCATTGGCAACAGAATCTTCCTTGCCCAGTTTAATACCGGCTGCCTTTACCGCAGCCTTTACGGTACCCACCGGAACGGTGTACTTCTGTGCCACATTGTTATCTACAATATAAACATTTTTTCTCTCTGTCACCGTAATATCGGTATCTGCCCAAACTTGGGTTGCTGCCGACGGTGTTACTTGATCTAAGCTATTTAGGGTAACGCCTGCGTTTTCGATCAACTGACCGACAGTATCACCGGTATAGCCTGTGGTTTCGATGGTAGTACCATTTACATGAATCTCTGCTGCCAACTTCCGTCTTACATATACGGTAGTGCCGTTTTCATTCTCCTGACGAACTACAACATCCTCGTCACCCAGAGAGATACCGGCTTCTTTCAGCAGGGGATCCACGTCGGTGGATGGAATGGACACGATATACTGCTTATTGCCGTCCATTACGGTGCTGGTAACCACAGCGTCTTCTGCCCAAACTGTGGCAAAAGAGCTGACGCCGCCAACACCGACAGCGCAAAGCAGCAGCGCAGCAATCGTTATGGTGCGAAGTCCTCGCTTATGCTTTCTCTCATCGACCGCTGTTGTCTTCTTCCTGTAATACTTTCCCATTGGATTGTCACTCCTTATTTTCCAAACCTAATCCGAATAGATGCGTTTTCCCTTTCTTAAAAGGTTACAACGTTGATACAATTTTCTTCGGTTTGTATCGTGAGGTGTAGCAAGACCTGTCTATTATTATATGGGATTGTGCTAGTCAAGTCAAATAAACAACCGTACTATTTTTATGCTACTTGCACAAAACAGGGGTAATTATAATTCTTAATAAGAAAATATTACCTGCAAAAACTGTCAAACTCGGCAGAACAGAGAGAAAACCCTTGGCAAAACTATTGAAAAATCGGTTACAAACCTGTTACAAACTCCATTACTTGTCCTTCTTTTGGTTATTTTTTGCGCTTTTTTCGTTGCTTCTCAGCGCAATCAAAAATAGAATTCCTTAAAAAACCGCATCATTCCGCCATTTTTTGAAATTTGTCAATAATTGGCAGAAAAAAACCTAATATTCTTTAAAAGAATTAAGTAAAATGGATTTTCTTTTTTCTCTGCCTCTTTATTTGCCAGAAAACATAAAGGATTTCCATCAGAAAAAGAGGCTCTTTTTTCTAAAACAGAATATAATTTATGACAAAACTGTCATTAAACCTTATACTTTTTACGCAATGATTACAATACGTTACAATTCATTTTTTCCCATAATACTGCGGTTTTTCCAATATTTCAACAGTATTTTTCCTATAAAATTCCACCTGTTTTCCTCCCAAAAATACAAGGTATTTACAATGAAAAAACGCCGATTCTTCGCCTTAAAAAAGTCCTTTCTTCACCCTAAAACACCTCTTTTCCCTACTGGAAACCAGAGCTTCAAAGGCACTTTTCCTATTGTGCAAATTGTACAATAGAAAATTTCGGCAGCAAAAGAGCCGCAGCACGGATTTCATTCCATGCTGCGGCTCTTTATTCCGAATCCATAATCAAATTGAAAGGGTAGGGGGTTCAATTCTCTTTTATGTAATTAGGGTATTTCTCCGAATCCACCCATTCAGAGAGAGAAAAGCGGCATCTTATGCCAACTGCTCAATAACACGCTTAATTGCATCGATTGCATCGTCAGGCAGCTTATCATAGCCGCCCTTTTCGGTACCAAATGCAGTAATCTCATCCAGACGATCCTGCATACGAGCCTTGAGCTGGCTCAGGTATTCCGGATCGTTCATATCCGGTACAAAGCCTTCCCAATCCATGATCTCGATGTCAGTGATAGGACCCCACTGATGGAAGGTTGCGCGCTTCTCAACGATTGCTTCCAAAATACCCAGGGTATCCGCCGGCTTTACCTTTTTGCCCATAAAGTCACCGGTGTTTACAATGTAGCAATCTACATTCTTCTCTTCTACCAACTTCTTGAACTTCTCATAGTCGTTTACCAGTGGGTAGGTGCGGAATGGGTTTGCGTAAGGAACAACAACCAGCTTGTTCGGATCTACGCCCGGAGCCAGACGCTCTGCGGAAGAACGCTTTGTAGCCAGTGTTGCGCCCATAACAGATGCCAAAGAAGCACCCTTCAGCTTTACAACCGGAGGAATGGTTGGGTCTTTCATAATCCAGAAAATTGCGTTAACCGGCTCGTCAATCTTGTCCACACGGTTTGGAGACCATAGCTTAGACTTAATTGCACGACCATTACCGTTACGGATATCCTCTGTTACCAATTGAATCTTGCCGTCCTCGTCCCGTGTTGCGGCACAGTTCTGTGCAGTCAGCAGATAGGTGTTATCCGGACAGCCTGTTGGATAGTCGGCTGTCTTATCAAAGTAGGTTGGCTCCAGTGCGATGGAAGCGCAAGTTTCGGTGTTGATGATGAAAGCATCGTCGTGCAGTACCTTAATGTCATACTTACCGCCGTGCTTTGCGTGTGTCAGCGTAGACTTACCGGAACCGGACAGACCGTATACGGAAGCAACGTACTTGCTGCCGTCAGCCAGCAGATACTCTTTCTGACCGCCGTGGCAAGATGCGTAGCCGTTGCGGTTTGCAATTGCCCAAGCCATAGTCAGAGTACCCTTCTTGTGCTCGCCGAAGTAGCGCATACCCAAAATGCAAGCGCAGTTTGTTTCGGTGTTGAAGTAGCACAGAGATTTCTTTGCAGGGTCGCTGAGGCAATCGAAAGATACGCCCGGACGCTCCTGTGGAACCCACTGCGGATCAGAGAAGATGTAGATATCTGCCTCTTTTCCGTCGCCAACCGGCTTGGAGTTCTTGTACATGATGTTGTAATACTCAGAAGTGTATTGGAAGTTCAGCATCCAAGAATACAGGATGTTCTCCTCGCCTTCCGGAATCAGCAAGTGTGCCTTTACCATAAATTCCGGATCCAAGCCAACATAAACAGTTGCATGGTACAGCTTCTTCCAACGAGATTCGTAAACTGCATCCATTACTACTTTGTCCAGTGCGTCACAGTCTACGCCCGGCTCACCTGCAATGCGGCGAGCAGTTGCGTAACGACCGGTGATGGCGCCATCGTTGAACAGCAGCACCTTGGCATCCTTATCCAAACCAAACTCCTCGCCTCTGTAAACAGGCATATCGGTTACAACGGTACCCGGAGAGTTCTTTGCCAGCTCGTAAGCCTGCTTCAATGTAGTTACCTCTACCACATTGTTGCCGTAAAAGACAGACTCAATAATAGAACGGGTTTTAGAGAAACCAACTTTATCTTTGCCGATTTCATTGATAGGATAATTCGCTTTTGTTGCCATATTATTTCCTCCTTGAAGATTTTAAATTTTGAACGGTTGTGCATAGGTAACCGAGGAGGCTACCACTACACAATATGCTACACTAGCATTATATAGTAAATCATGGTAAAATTCAATGAATCTTTTGTTTAAATTATTGCAATCTTTTTTGGTGTAGGTGCCAGTCATCAGAAATAATTTGCAAAAATATTGTTATTTTTTAGGCAAAACACGATTATTTTCGAAAAAAAGCTGCAAGATTTTATCCATTTTGTTTGATTTCGTCGAAAGATTCCCGTGTCATTTCAAAGACAATATCCACTCGTTGATAGGGAATTTCCAAAGAATCCACCGGAATTTCTTGGAACCCGTACTTGCGATACAATGCCACTGCCCGCTCACATTTCGTATTGGATACGATCAGCAACCGCTTTGCACCTTGTTCCCAAGCATACTCCATGCAGGCTTTTAAGCAAGCGGTTCCCGCACCGGTTCCCGTTCCCAAATTTCTGGCAGCAAATTTTTCAATTTCCCACTCGTCATTTCCTTTTGGCGCCACCATGCAGCAAGCCAGTACCGCATCTTCCTCGTTGACTGCAAAAAATACCTGCGCTCCTTGCTCCACCAACGCTCCGATGTGTTCCAGCGTTATGTAATCTTCCGGTTCCATTTCAAATAACGTCTCAATCCACCCTTGATTCAGGTCGATAAAATCTTGCTTGTATCGTTCTGCATAAGGTACTACCTTCATGGAAAAAACTCCTTTTCTTCAATTTTCTTAAAGTATATCAAATTTATAGGTTTTAATCAAGAGGAAATTAAAACAGCAGCCCGTTTGGACTGCTGTTTTTTTATTCTATGGTCATTGCTGCGCAGGCATTCAATTCCATGCCGGCACGTTTTCCGCTTAAAAATTCATAGTAGCCTTGAGCACCGACCATCGCAGCATTATCGCCGCAAAGCGATAATTCCGGCACAAACAAGGACCATCCTCGTTCCTTGCAAATGCGGTCAAATTCTCGGCGTACCAATCGGTTGGCAGATACTCCTCCGGCAATAACCAGCTTCGTCATTTGTCTATCCTCCATGGCACGCACCACATTTTTGGTTAGGCAATCCACCACTGCCCGGCGGAAAGATGCAGACAGATCCTCTACCGATATGGTTTCTCCCTTCTGCTTTGCATTGTGCAGCAGATTGATCACCGCTGTTTTTAAACCGGAAAAGCTGAAATCATATGGAGAACCGCTTACCTTTGGATGTGGGAGAGAAAATGCGGTTTCGTCCCCTGCCTCGGCAATCTTATCCAGGTGGACACCGCCGGGATACGGCATTCCCATACTGCGGGCAGCCTTATCAAAGGCTTCTCCGGCAGCGTCATCTCGGGTACAGCCGATAATCTTCATCTTTGTGTAATCCGATACCTCTACAATGTGGGTATGTCCACCGGATACCACCAAGCAAAGAAAGGGCGGTTTTAAATCCGGATGGCTAAGATAGTTGGAGGCAATATGAGAACGCAGGTGATGCACCGGAATCAGCGGCAATCCGGTTGCCAACGATAATCCCTTGGCAAAGTTCACGCCTACCAACAGCGCACCAATCAATCCCGGCGCATGGGTTACGGCAATGCCATCCAAGTCCGACCACGCACAGCCTGCTTCTGCCAATGCTTGCTCCGTTACCGTCACAATCGCTTCACTGTGCCGACGGGAAGCAATCTCCGGCACCACACCGCCGTACAGCTTATGTTCTTCAATTTGAGAAGCCACCACGCTGGAGCAAATTACACGACCATCTTCTACCACTGCCGCCGCTGTTTCATCGCAAGAACTTTCAATTCCAAGTAATTTCATGGGTCACCTCATCCTCTTCTCTTGATTCTCATCCCTCGTCTGCTCACGGTGTTCCTGCCGAAAAACCGGGCTTGCGAACATCCCAAAAATAACAGGTCATCAGCAAGGCATCCTCTGTGGGCTTACTGTAAAACCGTTTCCGAACACCAACCTCTGTAAATCCCAAAGACTGATATAAATGAATCGCCGTGGTATTAGAGGGGCGCACCTCCAACGTCACAAAGCTATTTCGTCCTTCTCTGGCATCCCGAAGTAATGTTTGGGTCAACAGCCTGCCAATTCCCTGACCCCGCAGGGCAGGAAATACGGCAATATCCTCCACATAACACTCACCGGATATCACTTGCATTCCTGCATAGCCTGCCGTTTGCAGGTTTCCTCTTTCATCTCGATACTCCGCCACAAAAAAATGAGCGGTTGGGTTGTGCAGCTCATTCCGTAAAACCGTTTCTGACCGAGGCGCAGAAAAACAAAGCTGCTCCAGCTCCGCCAAAGCAGCAATGTGGCGTTCCCCCATTGGAACGATTTGAATTTCCATGATTAGTTCCGTCCCATTTTGCGGTAAACTTCCTCGGCGCGATTATCCAAGAAATCTTCCAAATCATCCAGGCTTGCAATGATTTCGTCACGGCACTTTATAAAAGCATCCATATCCTTGCCGTAGGGATCTTCGATTCCGCCACCCAGAATGTAAACCAAGCCCGGATTCACACCTGCACCAACCAGAATATCCTTATGCACCTGCTCCATAACAACAAATACGTCGGTGGTCATGAAGTCGCCGCCACGAAGACGATGGGCAACATGATAGGTAAGGTCAATCCCCAACTCCTTGCAAGCCTCTACGGCATTCCAGCTGGCACCTTGTCCCTCGCAAGCAGCCAAGCCGGCACTGCGGCACTGAATATCACTGCGTCCCTCGCTATTCAAACGCTTTGTGAACAGGCTGACAGCCATTGGACTGCGGCAGGTATTTCCGGTGCAAACAAACATTACATTCATAGTGATTTCTCCTTTGATCAGATCGTATTCCCCAGGAAAAGCCGCTTCTTTTCTCCCTTGTGTTCTTGGTGAAACCAGCGACGTTTTTCGGTGCTTCGGTTCTGTTTTTTTCCTGTTTTCATCCTCATTTTTCTTCCGAAAAAAGACGAGAATTTGCATAATTTAAGTATGCCACAATGAAAAACAGATGTCAACTAGGGAGAGGCAAAACCCCGCACAACTTCACAGTATGTTTTGCTTTGACAGAATCTGTTGATACAGCTCCGGCAGCCCTGCAATCACACAGTCGCACACCGTTTCAAAAACGGCTTTTGGGTGGCGATAAGGGTCGGGAATTCCGCCGGACAGCAGTACCCATTGTTCTTCTCGTCCACCTAGGGCAGAAACCGCCGCAAGGTGCGCTGCTTCCATGCCAACAATTACATCTGCTTGCTGTACCAATTCCGCAGTCAATCGTCGGCGGCGGTGAGCAGTCACATCCACGCCCCGTTCTTTGCAAACCTCAATAGCGATTACATTTGCCGGTTCGCCCTCTCTCGCCTCTGTTCCGGCACTGGAACAGAAAATTCCCGTGGCACCCCGCTCTTGTAAAAATGCCCGAAAGAAATATTCCGCCATCACACTGCGGCTGGCATTTCCGGTGCAAATAAATAAAATGTTCACAGTCGCCCTCCTATTTCTTGCGGTAAACCAGAAAATCAAAGCCGATTTCCGTTTGCAGCACAGTGGCTTCTGCCAATTTCCGGCTGCCCTCTACCGGTGTTTTCCAATAATAAGGCGTCATGCGAAACAGGTTTTGAATCTGCTCCGGGTCAGTCAGGGTCAGTGTTCCTGTCACCGCTTCCCGCTTTACAAAATCAAATCCCTCATAGTCGGTTTCCTTGTAGGCATTTTCATAGGGTTTGTCATACAAGACTTCCTTTAATCCATACAAATGCCGCTCTGTGGGTACCGCAAAAATCATGGTGCCGCCGGATTTCAGCACACGGCAAAATTCCGCTTCCACCATAGGTGCAAACACATTGATCAAACAATCCACACTGTTATCCGCCACAGGAATATGGAAGATACTTGCCACCGCAAATTCGGCTGTTTTTTGTCGTTTGGCAGCCGCTTTTACTGCAAATTTAGAAATATCAAACCCCATTAAACAAGGGGGTTTTCCGGCAGAACGCAGCCCCTCTTCTACGCCACGGAAGTAATAGCCTTCTCCGCAGCCGGCATCTAATATGGTAGGGCTTTGCTGCTCCTTCACTGCTTCCAGCACCAGAGCAACCAATTTCTCTCGAAACAGCTCGTAGCCGCCGCTCTCTAAAAAGGTTCGACGAGAAGCAACCATTTCCTTGCTGTCGCCGGGGACTTTAGCATGCATTTTATGCACCGGCAGCAAATGCACATAGCCTTCCTTGGCACGGTCGTAGCTGTGATGCTCCGGACAAACGTACACGCTGTCGGTTTGTTCCAAAGGCGCACCGCACTTTGGACAGAGAAACAAAGACATCTTCTTCGCTCCTTTTCCTTAATAAATATAGGCCATCGGGCAATCAACCCTTGGCTTCATACCAGGTTTTGCCTATATTGGCTTCTGCCACCATTGGAACCGACAGGTTCACTGCCGCTGCCATTTCTTCTTCCAACAGCGCTTTTACCTGCTCTTGTTCTGCAATCGGCGCCTCTACAATCAATTCGTCATGAACCTGCAAAATCAATCTGGCTCGAAGCTGTTCCTGCCGCAGGCGCTTCTCTACCCGAATCATGGCGATTTTAATAATATCCGCTGCGGTTCCTTGAATTGGCATATTTCGTGCCACACGCTGCCCGAAACTCCGCAAATTAAAATTAGAGGAGGTCAATTCCGGCAGGTAACGGCGACGACCAAACATGGTTTCCACATAGCCTTTTTCTTTGGCTTTCTCTACCACATCCTCCATGTAGGTTCTCACCCCATGATAATGATTCAAGTATGCCTTAATATAGTCATCGGCTTCTTTTCGGGTAACACCGATGTCCTTGGCCAGCGAGAATGCACCGATTCCGTACACAATTCCGAAATTAACCGCTTTGGCACGGCTGCGCATTAACGGCGTCACCAACTGCTCCGGTATTTTGAACACCTGCATTGCCGTTTGGGTGTGAATATCATTTTCCTTTCGGAAGGCATCCGTCATAGTTTCATCGTGGGCAAGATCCGCCAGTACCCGCAATTCAATCTGAGAGTAGTCGGCATCCACCAACACATTTCCCTCTCCCGCCACAAAGAAGCGGCGCAGTTCTCGACCTAGCTCGGTACGAACGGGAATATTTTGCAGATTCGGTTCGGTAGAACTGATGCGCCCTGTTCTGGTTTCCGTTTGATTAAAGTTGGAGTGGATGCGTCCATCCGCCGCAATTTCTTTTTGCAGTCCGTCACAGTAGGTGGATTTCAGCTTTGCCACAGTTCGATATTCCAAAATGTGCGCTACGATTGGATGGTCGTACCGCAACCCCTCCAAAACCTCTGCATTGGTGGAATATCCGCTCTTTGTTTTCTTGCCTGCCGGCAGATGCAATTCCTCAAACAAAACCTGCCCCAACTGCTTGGGCGAATTGATGTTAAACTCTCGTCCGGCGGCAGTGTAAATTTCCTGCTGCAAGCGGTCAATTTCTCTCTGTAATTCTTTGCCGTAGTCGTCAATGGCTTGTCCGTCTACGCCAAACCCAATATTCTCCATGCGTGCCAACACCAGCGCCAGCGGTAATTCCATGGTTTGGAGCAAGGACTCCTGTCCATTGGCTGCGATCTCTCGCTCCATTGCGTCCACTAAGGATGGTAATACCGCCGCACTTTGCAGGAATGCGGCACAGTCGGCGTCCTCCTCCGGAACAGACACTGCCATGGAAGAAACACCGTACAAGGCGCAAAGCCGCTCCATGGTATAGTCAGAGGCAGAGGGATTCAGCAGATACCCTGCCAACATGGTGTCCATGCGACAAACCGTTGGGAAAATGCCCAACTGATCCAACGCCTTATAAACCGGCTTGGAATCGTGGGTTGCCCATGCCAGCTCCTTATCGGTAAACAATGCGGTGAGAAATTCTGTGTTGGGCGATACCACCTCCACATGATCTCCCATAGCAAATGCCATCTGTGTAATCTCTCCCGTTTTGGAAAAATCACAAAGGAAGGAACACGTTTTCTTTTCTTGCAATTCTTTCAAAAATGCAGGCAAATCGGTGCAATGGACTACGGAAATGCCTGCTTCGGCAGCCGCAGACGATTCCGAGACAGCTTCTCCGATCAGCCCCATTTTTTCCATCAGCTTAAACAATTCCAGCTTTGCCATCAATGCGCCGGCTTTTTCACGGTCTACCGGACCAATAGCATAGTGGGACAACTCTCGGTCAATGGGGGCCTCGGTGTAAATTTTTCCCAAATCATAGCTGAGGAACGCGCTGTCCTTTCCTTCGGTCAGCTTTTTCCGCATGGCAGGTTTCAAATCCAGTTCGTCCAGATGGTCATAAATGTAGCGAATGGAGCCGTATTTTCCAATCAAGTCACTGGCACCCTTTTGCCCAATGCCTGCCACACCGGGAATATTATCGGAGCTATCCCCCATCAGCGCTTTGATATCAACGAGCTGCAGCGGTGTCACACCGTATTCCTCTTTGATTTTCTCCTCGTCATACATGGTTGCTTGGGGCTGTCCGAACTTTGTAGTTGCCAAGCGCACCGTGACATCGCCGCCAACCAGTTGCAGGCTGTCCCGATCTCCGGTGGCAAGAATACAGCGATTGCCCGTCTGCCGACAGGTTTCCGCCAAGGTTCCCAAAATATCGTCGGCTTCGTATCCCTCACACTCTACCAAGGTATAGCCCAAATCACGCAGCAATTCCTTCAGGATGGACATTTGCTGTGCCAGCTCCGGCGGCATTCCTTTTCGAGTTGCCTTGTAGCCGTCGTATACCTTATGGCGGAAGGTCGGCGCTTTCAAATCAAATGCAATCGCCACACCATCCGGCGTTTCTTCCTCCATTATCTTATTCATCATGATCAAAAAACCGTAGATGGCGTTGGTGTATAAGCCGCTTTGCGTTGTAAGCAGCTTGATGCCGTAATAGGCACGATTGATGATGCTGTTCCCGTCCAGCACAAGTAATTTCATATGTGCGCCCCTCTCTTTTTTCTTTGCTTTTTATTGTACCATATTGCACCGTAAAATAAAAGCAAACCGCAAAAAACCAACGAAAAATCCATTGAGGAAACTCCCGGCTCCATTTGTTGTATTTCCCTTGTAACCCATGAAAGTTCTTTCAACCCTCCCTCTTATTGTGGTATAATGAGATTGATTTTTTTATTTTTCTCAGAAAGGAGTAAATCAACATGTCAAATATTTTTATGGAAGATCGTTCGCATCACACTTTTAAGTGGGAAAAACTCGGCAATATTAAAGAAGGTCGAGGTGACCTGGGCGAAGATATGCCTGTCATTATCTATCGGTTGTTGGAATACTCCATAAACCACATTCTTGCCGAAGAATACGGTGTAGAGCAAGCAAATGAGCTGTTCCGCAAGGCCGGCTTCTTGGCAGGCACAGAATTTGCAAAAAATATGTTGGATCTGACCCAAGAGTTAAGCGGTTTGTTTGCGCAACTGCAACAAGTTATGAAAGACCTTAAAATCGGTATCCTGCGTGTGGAGAGCGTCTCCGAGCAGGACGGCACCATTTTCCTTACAGTGGCGCAGGACTTGGATTGCAGCGGATTGCCGCCGACCAACGAAGTGGTCTGCAACTATGACGAAGGCTTCATCTCCGGTATTTTAGAAGCCTACACCAACAAGCCTTACTTTGTGCGAGAGGTAGATTGCTGGGCATCCGGCGACCGTGTTTGCCGCTTCCGCTGCGCTACAGAGTAAGAATTTCCCATTTTTAGAAAGCAGGTTCCTATGGATAAAACACCAGAAATTCTGTTTGCGTACTTAAAAGATATTTTATATCACCCATCCCGTGCCAAGCTGAACTTGGAGGAACTTTCACCCGATTATCGAAAGCTGGGACAGGGACTCCAATGTTTGGCAGATTGGGTAAAGGAATCCAACGAGTTTGCGCAAGCCCTTGCCAAGGGAGATTTGTCAAAAACACCACCCTCTGTGGAAAATATGTTGGCTGCGCCCATGAAATCCTTGCAGGCTTCCTTGCGCCATTTGGCATGGCAGACCCAACAGGTTGCCAAGGGGGACTTAACGCAACGGGTAGACTTTATGGGGGAATTCTCCGAAGCCTTTAACACCATGACCGAGCAGCTTGCGGAACGGAGACAAGCCTTGACGCAAGAAAAGCAGCGAATCGAAGAAATGAACCACGATTTGAAGCAAAGTCTGGACTTGATGTTAGCGCTGACCAACTACACCCACAACATGATTTTCGTGATTGCGGTGGAAGACCAAAAACTCTTGCTGCAAAATCAGCCGGCGGAATGGTTCTGCCAAACCAATCCGGACAATGCCAAGCTGCTGTGGAATCATCTCATCAAGGAGCGCCCTGCGGAGGATGGTCATTCTTTGGTGTGGGAGTTTGCCCTCCCTACCGAAACACCGGAAGAATTTATCTTTTACAGCGCAGAATCCTACTCCATTAACTGGGCGGGAACCCCTGCCATCGTACATATGTTGATGGACGATACCCAACGAAAGAAAAAGGAAAACCTCATCTACAAGATGGCATATGTTGACCCGCTTACCGGATTGAACAACCGTCGATACGGTGTGGAGCAAATAGAGCGGCTGAAAAAAGCCAATAAGCCGTTCCTGCTCACCATGGTGGATGTAGACTATCTGAAATATTGCAACGATACCTTTGGGCATGAAAAAGGCGACGAGTACCTAAAAAATATTGCCAGTTTGCTGTCCACCTTACGGTGTGACGTTTGCCGTGTAGGCGGAGATGAATTTTATTTGCTGGCAGAAGGCGAAGATTTAGAGCGGCACGACCAACAGATCAGCCACTTGCGGGATTTACTGATGCAGCAAAAGGGAACGCCTTACCCTCAAAGTTTCAGCTTCGGTACCGTTGCGGTTGGCAGCCACGATCAATCTCCGGTGGAGTGCATTCTGCGGGAAGCCGACCGGAAAATGTACGCCTATAAACGTGCTAACGACCAGTCTTTATCTAATTTGAAGCGCCAAGACAATCGGATATAGCGTTCCGTTTGATCTGTCATGATTTGACCAAAAAGCAATCATTCCGAAAAATCACTGTTCTTCTTTTATTTTTCTGGAAATTTCGACGAATTCCATGAAAAAACAGTAGACACCAATGTCCCACTAGTGGTAAAATATCCTTACAAAACTAAAACCAATTCTTATTTTTAAACTTTTACTTTTCTTAGATCACTCCATTAAATGCTAGGAGGGATTTTATGGAGAACCACACCCCGCAATCGGAGTATCCCGACAAAAAACGACCAAAGGCTCTTCGGGATATCAGCATTCGTGCGTTTAACGGTTGGATGATCACCATTGCCTGTATTTTATTTGCATTACTCCTATCCTTTATCATCCACATGATCGTACGCTATAATGCCATGATCAAAGCCAGTGACGACTACATCGCTGCGGAATCGGATGCCGCAATGCTGCACAGCGCATCTGATTATCTCACCGAAGAAGTTCGTCTTTTTGCCATCAATATGGATTTGAAACATATAAACAACTACTTTCATGAAGTAAATATTACCAAGCGACGGGAACATGCTTTGGAGGAGTTGCAAAATCACTCGGTGGACGATGACACCAAGCGTTCTTTAGAGGATGCTTTAAAAAACTCCAACAAATTGATTCAGCAGGAAATCTATTCCATGAAGCTGATTGCTGTTGCCAACAACTACAAAAAAGGCGATCTGCCCGAGGAGGTACAATCGGCAACACTTACCGCTGATGATGCCGCTCTTACTCCGAAAGAACAGATTAAAAAAGGACAACTGCTGGTCTTTGATCAAAGTTATCAGGATGCGAAACAACATATCACAACTCAATTGGATACCTTTACAGATCGTATTCTTTCTACTATGCAGTATCGGCAAGAAAAATGTATGAATTCCTTGCACCTTTCTATTATTTTAGTGATTATTTTCGTTTCTCTGCTGTTCATCATGAACATGATAACCTTTCTTGTTATCACCTTGTTGGTTGTTCATCCGCTAAAAGTATATATTCATTGCATTGAGGATAAAAAGCTGTTTGAGGTGACCGGTGCATCTGAGTTTAAGTACATGGCGGTTACCTATAATAACATCTATGAATTGAATTCCGCTAACGAAGCCATGCTGCGCTACAAGGCAGAGCATGACCCACTCACCGGTATTTTGAATCGGGAGTCCTTCTTCCAACTGCAAGCCATGATGAAGAACTCTTCCCATCCGGTAGCACTGCTCCTAGCCGATGTAGACGAATTTAAGCAAATCAACGATACCTACGGACATGAAATGGGTGACGAGGTTCTGAAAAAGATTGCCCACAGCTTGAAAGCCACGTTCCGTTCCAGTGACTACTGTATACGGATTGGCGGCGATGAATTTGCCATGCTGCTGATGGATATGCAGTTCTCTGACCAAGATTTGATTCGCAGAAAAATCACCTATCTCAATGGTATGCTAAAAAATCCAGACGATAATTTACCGTCTACCTCTTTATCTATCGGTGTAGCATTTTCTGAGCATGGGTATAGAGATGACCTCTATACCCATGCAGACAGCGTCCTCTATGAAGTAAAGGAACACGGACGCTGCGGATGCGCATTCTATCATCCACACAAAATAGAATCCTATATCAAATAAGAACATCTGTAAACAAAGAGCGGTCCGCTCCCAATTTGGGGAGCAGACCGCTCTTTTTCTTTTATTCTGTTAACTGCACTCGAACTTAGTCGATGGCTTTTGTTGCAACCTGTGTAACTGCCTTTGCAAGGAATTCATCTACACCCATGGTGCCGATGTCGCCGTCCTTACGGCTGCGAACTGCCACAGCATTCTGCTCTACTTCCTTATCGCCTACAACCAGCATATATGGAATCTTTTCCAACTGTGCTTCCCGAATCTTGTAGCCGATCTTCTCGCTGCGGTGGTCGGTGGTAACACGCAAACCGGCAGCAGCCAATTTTTCTTCAATTTTCTTGCAATCCGGAATCAAACGGTCACTGATTGGCAAAATCCGAACCTGCTCCGGCATCAGCCACATTGGCAATGCACCGGCATACTTCTCCAACAGCAGCGCCAAAGTACGCTCGTAGCAACCAATGGAAGTACGGTGGATAATATAAGGATTTTTCTTAGTACCGTCTGCATCCACATACTCCATGCCGAACTTCTCAGCCAGCATTTGGTCGATTTGAATGGTAACCAGCGTATCTTCCTTTCCGTGAACATTCTTGATTTGAATATCTAATTTTGGACCGTAGAAGGCTGCCTCGCCCACACCTACAACATATGGAATCTCCAAATCCTTCAGAATCTTCTCCATGGTGCCTTGGGCTTCATCCCACTGCTCCGGCGTACCGATATACTTCTCTGTATCGGTTGGGTCCCACTGGGAGAAACGATAGGAAATATCCTCATACAGACCCAGTGTTTTCATCATATAGATGGTCAGTTCCAAACAGCCACGGAACTCGTCCTCCAGCTGCTCCGGCGTACACATCAGGTGACCCTCGGAAATGGTGAACTGGCGAACACGAATCAAGCCGTGCATTTCACCGGAAGCCTCGTTCCGGAACAGGGTGGAGGTTTCGTTATAACGCAGCGGCAAATCACGATAGGAGCGCTGCTTGTTCAGGTATGCCTGATACTGGAATGGGCAGGTCATTGGGCGCAGAGCATAAACCTCCTCGTCCTTTTCCGGGTCGCCCAAAACAAACATACCGTCACGGTAGTGATCCCAGTGACCGGAAATTTTGTAAAGGTCGCTCTTTGCCATAAACGGTGTTTTGGTGAGCTGCCAGCCTCTCCGTTGCTCCTCATCTTCTACAAAGCGCTGCATCTGCTGTACCACTCTTGCGCCGTTTGGCAGCAAAATCGGCAAGCCTTGACCAATGTAGTCTACGGTGGTGAAGTAGCCAAGCTGACGACCGATGATATTGTGGTCACGCTTCTTTGCCTCTTCTACTCTCTCTAAATGCTCTTCCAACTCAGAAGCCTTCGGGAAGGAAATACCGTAGATGCGCTGCAAGCCCTTGTTCTTTGCATCGCCTCTCCAGTAAGCAGCGGTAGCGTTTGTCAGCTTTACTGCCTTCAAACATCCGGTGGACATCAAGTGCGGACCGGCGCACAGGTCGGTAAACTCACCCTGCTTGTAGAAGCTGATGTTTTCCCCTTTACCGGCGTGTTCTGCAATCAACTCTACCTTGTAGGGCTGATTCTGCTCCTCCATCAGCTTGGTTGCTTCTTCCGGTGGCAGCTCAAACCGCTCAATCGGCAAATTCTCTTTGATGATCTTCTTGATTTCTGCCTCAATCTTTGGCAAATCCTCCGGTGTTAACGGACGGGACAGGTCGAAGTCATAGTAGAAGCCGGACTCAATGGACGGACCGATTGCCAGCTTGCTGTCCGGGAACAGACGCTTTACTGCCTGCGCCATCACATGAGAAGTGGTGTGCCAGTATGCCTGTTTTCCTTCCGGATCATCGAAAGTGAGAATTGCCAACTCGCAATCCTCTGTAACCGGAGTACGCAGGTCTACTACCTTGCCGTTGATTTTACCGGCACAAGCCGCCTTATACAGACCCATACCGATAGATTTGGCAATCTCTGCTACGGAGATGCCGGATTCAAATTGTTTTACATCGCCTTTCAGCGTTACGTTTACCATAGTTCTATTCTCCTTTGCAATCTAAAGTTCCATGCTAAAAAGAAGCAATCTTCCGAGTTGTTCCCCAAAATCGAAAGAAAAACAGGGATGAAAAAACGCCCCTTCTTCCTCACAAATTTTGCGAAGAAAAAGGGGCGAGGCTATTCTTTCGTCAGCTTCGCGGTTCCACCCTAATTCAGCGGCAGTTGCCGCCCTCTTTCGGACTGATAACGGAGTCATCCGGTCTGCCTTAGCACAAAGGGTTGGCAGACTGCTCCGAGGCGGTATCGCCGGCACCGACTGTGGGGGTGACTTTCAGCCGGGGACCACCCTTCTCTGTCACAGTCATCGGCGCCATTGCTTCCTCATCATAGCATAGCGAAAATGGTTTATCTTTATACTAACACGGTGTGTTTTGTCTGTCAAGACCAACTTTTTGCCCTTTTTTTGAATTTTTTTCGGGGAAATCCCCATAGCATCTTGACACCTATGGGGAAAATAGAATACAATTAGGATTGGACTTTTATCCTCATTTAGAAGTCCAGCGGGCGAATAACACCGTTTCGTTCATTCAAAATCGAACCGGCTTACGCCGTTTTATGAACATTTTTACAAAAGAAAAGGAGGTGTATCGTGATGAACGCACTTGTAATTATTCTGATTATCATTGCTGTTGCCGCAGCCGTTGTCTTTGGTGTGGGCGGATTTTTTGTCGGTAATCTGATGCGAAAGAAATCCACAGAAAATACCATCGGTTCTGCACAGCAGGAAGCCAACCGCATTTTGAGCGAAGCCAACAAGTCGGCTGAGGCTGCCAAAAAAGAAGCCCTGCTGCAAGGCAGAGAGGACATTCAAAAGCTGCGGGAAAGTACCGAGCAAGAGTTGAATGACCGCCGCAAAGAAGTACAACGGCAAGAAAACCGCATGGTGCAGAAGGAAGAAACCTTAGATCGCAAGATTGAGAATCTGGAGAAAAAGGACGAAACCCTGAACCGTAAAATTCAAAAAGCCGACGAGCGACTGCAGGAAGTGGACAAGCTGAAGCAACAGCAAATGGATATGCTGCAAACCATTTCCGGATATACCGTAGAGCAAGCCAAGTCTTATCTGCTGAAAAAACTAGAGGACGAGCTGATCCACGAGAAAGCTGCTAAAATTATGGAGTTTGAGCAGCAAATGCAGGACGAATCCGACAATGCCGCAAGAGAAATTATTGTGCAGGCAATTCAGCGCTGCGCTGCGGATCACGCTTCGGAAGCAACAATTTCTGTGGTGCAACTGCCAAATGATGAAATGAAGGGTCGGATCATCGGCCGAGAAGGTCGAAATATCCGCGCGATTGAAACGCTCACCGGCGTTGATCTGATCATCGATGATACGCCGGAAGCCATCACTATTTCCAGCTTTGAACCGGTTCGCCGGGAAATTGCCCGTGTGGCATTGGAAAAACTGGTGGCTGACGGACGAATCCATCCCACACGCATTGAGGAAATGATTGAAAAGGCTCGCCGTGAGGTAGAAACCACCATTAAGCAAGAGGGCGAACGTGCATTGATTGAGGTTGGCATCAACGGCATCCATCCGGAGCTGGTGAAGCTGATCGGTCGTTTGCGCTACCGCACCAGTTATGGTCAAAACGTGCTGAACCATTCTATCGAAGTGGCTCATCTTTGCGGTATCATGGCATCAGAACTGGGCATCGACCCTGTTTCCGCCCGTCGTGCCGGCTTGCTGCATGACATCGGCAAGGCACTGGATCACGAAATGGAAGGCTCTCACGTTGCCATCGGTGTGGATGTGGCTCGGAAGTATAAAGAAAACGAAGCCATTCTCCACGCAATCGAAGCGCACCACGGCGATGTGGAACCGAAAACGGTACTGGCTTGTTTGGTACAGGCTGCCGATGCTATCTCCGCCGCTCGTCCGGGCGCACGGAGAGAAAATCTGGAAAACTACATCAAACGTCTGGAGAAGCTGGAAGAAACCGCTTCTTCCTTTGAGGGCGTTGCAGGATGCTATGCAATCCAAGCAGGCAGAGAGATTCGTGTTATGGTAAAACCGGAGGTTGTCGATGACGACCGCATGGTGCTGTTGGCACGAGAAATCTGCAAAAAGATTGAAAGCGATCTGGTTTATCCCGGTCAAATCAAGGTCAATATGGTGCGAGAAAGCCGTACTGTGGACTACGCAAAATAAACAAATGCAAAACAAAAACCGCTTCCCGTTGGGAGGCGGTTTTTTATATTGTGTTCGTTTCCTTAATGAACGGCATCGCTTCTATCATAGCAGGTGTTGTGACAAATATAATTTCTCATTTCATCTGCAAGTGGCTGGATAGAAGGAACTGGGCAGCCAGCACAAAAATAGAAGTTTCTCGTCCCTTTGAAACCGCTTCTTCAGGGGGATTTTCATTCGCAACTTTTCATTGCCCTGAAAATATGGTACACTAAAAAGAAAACCCATCCTTCGGGATAGGACAGGAGGCTCTCATGAATATTTTAGCCATCGGCGATGTGGTTGGCAGTATCGGCTGCAAATTTCTTCGCAAACATTTGCCCGGTTTTAAAAAAATCAAGCGCATTGATATGGTAATCGCCAACGGAGAAAACTCTGCCGATGGAAACGGGATTACGCCCACCTCCGCCCAATATCTGTTCGACAGTGGCGTAGATGTTATCACTGCCGGAAACCACACTTTCCGCCGGCGGGAATGCTATGATTTGTTTGACGAATGCGAAACCCTGATTCGCCCTGCTAACTTTCCAAGCAGCGCTCCCGGAAAAGGCGCTTGCATCGTTGATATGGGGCGAGTGCAGGTTGGTGTGATCAACGTGATGGGCAACGTCTACATGGAGCCTCTGAACTGTCCTTTTGAAACAGTAGACAAGCTGCTGCCCGAAATGCCAAAAATTACTTTGGTGGATGTTCATGCCGAAGCCACCGGAGAAAAAGGCGCTCTGGCATATTACTTGGACGGCAAGGTTTCTGCGGTATTTGGCACCCATACCCATGTGCAAACCGCCGATGAACAAATTCTGCCCAACGGCACCGGATTCATCAGTGACTTGGGCATGGTTGGTCCGGTTCGCTCTATTTTAGGCGTAAAACCGGAACTGATTGTGCAAAAAATGCGGGGCAAATTGCCGGTTCGATTTGAAAACGGCGTGGGTGATTGCCACATGGATTGCGTCATCTTTACAGTAGATGAAAAAACCGGAAAAACCACCAATGTAGAGCGTTTTCGCATTACCGACTGACCATGGTTGTTCAGAATATTCTCTTTAATTTTTCATAATCTATTCATGGAACACCCTTAGAGATATGCTATACTAAAAAGAAAAAAGAGCGTATTCTTTTCGTAATCTGGAAGGAGAATTCTATGCAGACCTTAACCGGTACAACTTTAAAAAATGCTTTACTTTCTGCATCCAACCACTTGATGAATCATCGCCAAGAGGTGGACAGCTTAAATATTTTCCCGGTTCCGGACGGTGACACCGGCACCAATATGTCCATGACCTGCGCTGCTGCCGCACAAGCACTGGCGACAGTTTCTTCCGACAATGTTTATGAAGTAGCCAAGATTGCCTCCTCTGCCCTGCTGCGGGGTGCAAAGGGCAACTCCGGTGTTATTTTATCTATTCTTTGGAAAGGCGTTACAAAGGGCATCGAGGGACAAGAATCTGTTACCGGCGCACAGCTGGTAGAGGCTCTCGGTGTAGGCGTTGACATGGCATATAAAGCTGTGATGAAACCCACAGAGGGTACCATTCTTACCGTT
Organism: uncultured Eubacteriales bacterium; assembly: GCA_934476545.1. Classification (GTDB taxonomy): domain Bacteria; phylum Bacillota; class Clostridia; order Oscillospirales; family Acutalibacteraceae; genus UMGS1071. The sequence continues at coordinate 92,510 of CAKSOB010000001.1, forward strand.
GCCCGCATGGCACAAGAAGCCGGAAAGGCAGCCTTGAGCGTAAACGACGGCGCACTTCATGTATGGGATGCCGTTTGCAAAGGCGCAAGAGAAGCACTGGCACAAACACCGGAACTGCTCCATGTATTGAAACGCGCTAATGTTGTGGATGCCGGCGGCATGGGCTTGTGCCTGATTTTTGAGGGAATTCTGTCCGTTTTGGCAGAGGGAACGATCATTCCGCTGTCGGAAGCGCCACAGCAATCCAAGCAAAGCCAATCTCACTTGGGCGATGAAGCATTCCGCCAAACCGTTGCCGCTTACGACAACGACAGCAACCTCCCCTACTGCACCGAGTGCATTATCGGAAAAGCAACAAATACTCCGGTGGAATCTCTCCAAGAATATTTGACCAGCATTGGCGACTGCGTTGTAGTGGTAGAGGATGAGGAGATCATCAAGGTACACGTTCACACCGAGCATCCGGGCAGTGTTTTGGAAAAAGCATTGTCCTTTGGCACACTGCTCAGTGTAAAGGTGGACAATATGCAGGAGCAGGTAAACAACAGAACTGCCGAAGCAACTACACCGGCAGAACCGGTAGAGGAGTTTGGATTTGTAGCGGTTGGCGCAGGCGCAGGTATTGCCGCACTGTTCTATGACTTGGGATGCAACCAAGTTGTCAGCGGCGGTCAAAGCATGAACCCCAGCACCGAGGCCATTCTCAATGCGATTTTGCAAACCCCTGCAAAGGTGGTTTATGTGCTACCAAACAATAAGAATATCCTGATGGCTGCCGAGCAAGCTGCTGCGCTCACAGAGGACAGACAAGTTGTGATCGTTCCTACAAAAACAATTCCGCAGGGTATTTCCGCAATGATTGCATTCAGCAGCACCCGCACACCGGAAACCAACCTGTCTGTTATGAAAGAAGCAGCCAGAAATGTAAAAACCGGTCAGGTTACCTACGCTGCAAGAAATTCCAAGTTTGGTTCTACCAAAATCAAAACCGGCGATTTACTGGGCTTGATTGACGGAAAACTTTCTCTTGTAGAGCAAAATGCAGACCCTGTTCACACGGCTGTTCGGCTGACCCGCTCCCTTGTGGATAAGGAAAGCCGCTTCCTGACCGTTTTGTATGGCGAGCAGGTTACCGAACCGCAAGCAGCCGCTCTGGCAGAAAAATTGCAGGATAAATTCGGAAAGCACTTGGAGATCAACATGATTAACGGTGGACAGCCGATTTACTACTTCCTCCTTTCTGTGGAGTAATTTGGTATGGCATCTTTATTTTCAAAAGATATTATGACGTTGCAAGGCGTCGGCGAAAAGCGAGCAAAGCTGTTTCAAAAGCTGGGCGCGCCCACCGTCGGGGCCTTGTTGCGCTACTATCCGAGAGGATATGAGGATTGGAGCCGACATACTTCTATTGCAGCTGCGCCCCTAGGGGAGCTTTGTACCATTCGAGGAACGGTTCTGCATCGCCCTACGGAAACACGGATTCGCAACGGTATGACACTGTATAAAACCATCGTCACTGACGGAGAATCCGATTTACATTTGACCTTTTTCAACAACCGTTACATTCCCAACCTGCTAACGGAAGGCACCGCTTATCTGTTTTACGGGAAGGTGTCCGGCATGGGTAGCCGACGGGAAATGTCCTCTCCGGAATTTTGTCGTGCCGAGGGTGCGCCGCCAATCGTTCCCATTTATCGGCAGACAGAAGGCTTGTCCTCTCGGCAAATCAGCAACGCCATGAAGCAAGCATTCTCTCTGCTGCCGGAAATCCTGCAAGATCCAATTCCGGACGACTTACGGCAAGCGCAAGGGTTGTGCCATCTTCGTTATGCTTTGGAGAACATACACTTTCCCAAAACCATGGAATCTCTTGCGATCGCACGGCGGCGATTGATTTTTGAAGAACTGTTGGTGTTGCAGCTAGGCTTGTTGCAGTTAAAAAAACGAAGCAAAACAGCGGTGAGTTGTCACGCCATCACCGATTACAGTGAGGAATTTTGGAAGCTGCTGCCCTTCACTCCCACCAACGCTCAACGGAGAGCCGTTGCGGAAGCACTCCACGATATGAGCGGAACCACCAATCCCTACCCTATGAACCGACTGGTGCAGGGCGATGTGGGCAGCGGTAAAACAGCCGTTGCTGCGGCATTGTGCCATTCTGTTATTAAAAGCGGAAAACAAGCCGCTTTGATGGCACCCACCGAAATTTTAGCAAAACAGCATTTTGCGTCATTGTCCAATTTCCTTGCGCCTGCAGGGATTCGATTGGGCTTGCTGACCGGCTCGGTAACCGCCGCCAAAAAGCGTGTCTTATTGGAGCATCTGGAAACCGGAGAAATCGACTTGCTCATCGGCACTCATGCCCTCATCGGCGACAATGTTCGATTCCACGATTTGGCATTGGTCATCACCGACGAACAGCATCGGTTTGGCGTAGACCAGCGTGCTTCTCTTTCCGCCAAAGGTGAGAATCCTCATTTATTGGTTATGTCTGCCACACCGATTCCCCGCACTTTGGCGCTGATGATTTACGGTGATTTGGATATTTCTGTCTTGAATGAGCGTCCGCCGGGACGACAAGAAATTGAAACCTATACCATTGACAGCAAAAAGCGACCGAGAGCCTTTCAGTATCTTCGCAAGCACATTGACGCAGGGTATCAATGCTACATCATCTGCCCACTTATTGAGGAAGGACAAGGGGATATGGCATCCGTGTTGCAATACACAGAGATTTTAAAACGGGACTACTTCCCCGATTTAGAAATCGGAATTCTCCACGGCAAGCTAAAAGCCAAAGAAAAAGAGGAAGTTATGGCACGATTCGCTGCGGGAGAACTGCCGATTTTGGTTTCTACTACGGTGGTAGAAGTTGGCGTAGACGTTCCCAATGCGGTTGTGATACTGATTGAAAATGCGGAACGATACGGCTTATCCCAATTACATCAGCTTCGTGGGCGTGTGGGACGAGGTACTGTAAAATCCACTTGTATTCTCGTTTCCGACGCACAAAATGAAGAAGCAATCACTCGGCTAAAAACCATGTGCCGCACTTCCGACGGCTTTCAAATTGCAGATGCCGATTTGCGGTTGCGTGGCCCCGGTGACTTTTTCGGCACCAATCAACACGGCTTACCTGATTTGAAAATTGCCGACATGGCAGAGGACTTGGAAACTCTTCAGCAAGCGCAGGCTGCCGCAAAAGCATTGCTCCACGCAGACCCGGAGTTATCGGAATCCAACCACAGAGGATTACGTGGTGAGGTGCGAATGCTCTTTGCAAAGGTTGGCGCCAACGGATTTAATTGACAAAATTTTATTTCTTTGTTGAAAACCCATCCCGATTTTTCAGGAATGGGTTCTTTTTTGCAGCAAAAAAAAGACTCTCCCAAAAGGGAAAGCCTTTTTATTCGTACTTCTTATTTTACATACAAGGTACTTCCGCTAGATGCGTTCTGTGCTGCATCTATCAAGGAGTACCACGGTCCCATGTGGAACCCAACGCTGGCGCCGGCAGCAGCCGCTACGCCAACGGCAATGCACGCTACCATTGCAATGGTGGCAATGGTCTTTACACTTTTCAGCTTGCCGTCCGGGGATTCATTTCTCGCCATAGAAGCCAATCCTACGCCGACACCTGCCAGCGCCATAGCGATGGCATAGCCCCAAGTAAAGCCAAACAATCCGCTGATTCCCAAGCCGATTGCAGCGCCTAAGCAGCTGAAAGACACGCCCAACTGTACTCCGCCGATTGTAAAGCGGTGGAACAGGTAGAAGATAGCGGACAGTACCAAGCCGATACCAACACCCAAAGCCAAGTTATCGGTAGCGATAACCACGATGGCGGTCAGGGCCATGGCAACGGTTTCTTTTACCGGAACCTTTGCTACATGGATAATGGAATCCCAGTTAATGGTATGGAATACGACCACGAACATAACCGCACACAACGCTGCCAGTGGAATACTCTCCAACAGGAACGGAACGGTAAACAGCAAGCCTGCCATCAGAACGCCGGCAACAAACTGGGACAAACGTCCTTTACCGCCGGACTTCAGGTTGGTAACAGTCATTGCAATCATACCGCAGCCCGGCATAGCGCCAACCATACCGCAAACCATGTTGCCGATACCTTGGGCACGGCACTCACGGTTTTTGTTACTGGTGGTCTTTGTTTCATCATCCACCATACGGGAGGTCAGCATGGACTCAATCAAGCCTACAAATGCAATAGAGAATGCAGTTGGCAGGATGGTCAGGAAGCATTGTCCTGTGAAAATGCCGCCGATATGGGTGAATACATAACCCATATACTGGAAGCTGGCGGTAACGGAACCCATATCGCCGATTCGGGTCACATCGCTGCGGAAAATCAAGGCATATGCCGTAATCAATACGATGGCTACGAAGGATTCCGGAACCTTCTTGAGGAACGGCAGAACCTTCTTCAGGAACGGGAATCCGATAATGATGCCGATACCGCAAGCAATCAGAATGTACATTTCCCAGGTGCGTCCGATGCACAGCTTGAGCTGGGAAATCAAGATAACGATGGCAAAGCCGTTCACAAAACCGTGCATAACGCTTTGCGGAATGAACTTTACCAACGAACCAACCCGGCAAACACCCAAGATAAACTGGATGATACCCGCCATAATAATGGTGGCAAATATGTATTCCGGATTGGAGATGCCGTACTGTTTAATCAGTCCGGCAAGAATCAGGGCAGTTGCGCCGGCACCGGCGGAAATCATTCCGGGACGTCCGCCGATAAATGCCAGAAGCACCGTCAGACAGATGCAGGTGAACAATCCCATGTAAGGATGCACACCTACAACGATCATGAAGCCGATTACTTCAGGGAGCAGCGCAAAAGTGGTAACGGCGCCGCCCCACAGGTCGCCGACCACGTTGCCGAACCATTGGGATAATTCCCTTTGGAAGAAGCCCTGTTTTTTCTCAGGGGCAACGGCAGTTTCAGTTGTTTTCATTTTGAATCGCCTCTTTAATTTTTAAAAATAGCCGAATCAATTTATTCCACGATGCACAGGAGTTGTGCAAACGGAATCCTCAAAACTTGTGGGAAAACCACATCCGTATTATACTACAAAGTTCACAATTTCGCAATAATTTTTTTGCTAAAAGAACGTTCCCTAAATTCTCACCTCGAACTACTTGTTTTTTTGGCGAACATCTTGTCCCAATTCGGTTCCTGTGCTACAATAAAAAGACAATTCATGCTAGGAGGAACTGCCATGTTATTGACACAACAGCTTGAAAACGAATACACCGTAGACGGCAAAACCTACACTGTAAAAATTACCGCTATGCCGGCGGAAAACGGATTTTACCGCACCAATTACCGCTTCCATTACGGAGATGACGAACGGGAAACCAACTTTTACTGCATGACCAGTGAAAACTTTGAAGTGGTATTCCGTTATCTTGTAGAAGCGAGAGAACTGTTCGGTGACGAGTGGCGCACCCGTTTGAAGTTTGACCACCGCACCAAAGCACTCTTTTTAGATGACCACCAGCTGTTGGTATAGTCCAAAACAAAAAGACCCCATATGGGGTCTTTTTTTATTGTGCCGGAAAGAGAATGGTAATGGTAGTTCCCTTGCCCTCTGCGCTGTTTAAGGTTACTTCTGCATCATGGTATGCTGCGCCGTGCTTTACGATGGAAAGCCCCAGCCCGGTACCACCAATGCTCCGGGAATGGCTCTTGTCTACCCGATAGAACCGCTCAAACACACGATTTTGTTGGGCTTCCGGAATGCCGATGCCCGTATCTTTTACCGATAAGAACGGATGTCCGGCACGTTTCCCGGTGGTGATTTCCACACTGCCGCCCTCACGGTTGTACTTCACTGCATTGTCGCACAAGTTAAAGACCATCTCGCTGAGGATTTGCCGCACACCAAAAACGGTAGCCTCACCGCCCTCCACCGTGATAGCGATATGCCGCTTCTCTGCGGTGCTTTGCAGACAGTCTGCCGCCAACTCTGCCAACTCGTGAAGGTCGGTTTGCTCTCTGGGGAACTCTCCGGTGTTCTCATCCAGTCGAGAAACCTTGATAATATCCTCCACCAATGTAATCAACCGCTGCGCCTCTTGATAGATATTTCCCGCAAAGGCAGGAACATCTTCCGGCTGCACCATGCCGTTTTTCATCAACTCCGCGTAACCGGAAACCACATTGAGTGGTGTTTTTAACTCATGAGATACATTTGCAGAAAACTCTCTCCGCAGTTGATCCCGCTGCTGCTGCTCTGTCACATCCAGTAACAAAATGACAGCACCGGTTACGTTTCCGTTATCGGTCACCGGATTGGCAAGCAGTTGATACTGGCGACCGTCAATCTCCAGAATCCGGTCATCCCGCTCTCCGGCTAAAGCTGTGGCAACCGCTTGTTGGAACGCTTCTGTTCGGTTAAAGACCAAGAAGCTCTGGCTTTCTCCGTTAATATCCGCCACATTTAAAATCCGAACAGCACTCTGGTTATAGGAAAGAATCTTCCCCTCCGTATCTACCAAAACCATGCCCTCGCTCATGTTTCCGGTGATGGCTTCAAAATCTGCTTGCTTTCCTCGAATATCCTCCATCTGCTTTTGAATCAACCGATTTTGTTTTTCAATTCGAGTGAGCAGCGGGGATAATTCATCGTACACCTTATTCTCTGTGGGCAATTCCAAATTCAATTCATTGATTGGTTTCACAATTCGCTTTGTTTGGAAATGTGCCAACAACAGAGAGATTCCAAACACAATCCCCACAATGGCAAGCATGGTCGGAATTACCGATACCCACACTAGGAACACGCTATTCATAGTACTGGACACTCGCAAAACATTGCCGTCTTCCAGTTTTACTGCATAATAATAGGTTTGCGCCGAAAAGGTTTTTGACATTCGGCTGTCCTCACCGGTTCCATTTGCCAGCGCTGCCTGCACCTCCGGACGGTCTTTGTGATTCTCCATGGCTTCATCGGTGCTGCTTTCATACAGCACTTCTCCGGAGGGTGCAATCAATGTGATTCGACTGCGGTTTTCTTTCAAAACATTTTGATCCAAACGGGAAAAATAATTCTCTCCCGATGTTTCCATTCCGGCTTGCAGATATTCCGACTCTAATCGCACCTCTGTTTTCATAGCGTTGTAGGAGTCGTTATACAGGAGAATCGCAATCAATGTAGCCGTCAGCAACACCACCATTGCCGACAACAAACACATGCTGCGAAAAATTCGCTTTTTCATGCAATTCCCCCTTTCTTTTCCCGCCGATTAACCGGAATGCTTTTCATTCAGCGGTGGAATTTTATATCCCACCCCTCGAATGGTTTCGATGTAGCTGCCGCATTCTCCCAGTTTTTGCCGCAGGGTACGAATGTGAACGTCTACTGTGCGGGTTTCACCGTCAAATTCATATCCCCATACACGGTTCAGAATGGCATCTCTGGTAAGCACACAGCCTTCATTTTCCATCAAGCAGCACAGCAAATCAAATTCCTTTAATGTTAAAGAAACCGGTACGCCACCTGCCTGCACTGTATGGTTGGTAGCATTCACATACAAATCTCCATGACGATATTCCACCGTCTTGACCGGCTGTACTCGACGCAGCACCGCCTTAATGCGGGATACCAATTCCATCATACCGAAAGGCTTTGGAATATAGTCGTCTGCACCACCGTCCAAGCCCACCACCTTGTCATATTCGCTGCCCTTGGCGGTCAGCATAATCACAGGGATCCGGCAGGTTTGCGGCGATGCCTTTAATTTTTTCAAAATGGTAAGTCCGTCCTCGCCCGGCAGCATAATATCCAACAGAATCAAATTGGGCAGTGATTGCTCTAAGGCGCACCACAACGCTTCTCCTCGTTCAAAGCCCACCGCCTCAAAGCCGGTGGCTTTTAAAGTATATAATACCAATTCCCGGTTGCTCTTGTCGTCCTCTACCAAATAGATCATAATTTGTCCCCTTTGTACAGACCGGTGAGAGAATATTCCACCCACTCGGCAATATTGGTTGCATGATCTCCGATGCGCTCCAAATACTTGGCAATCATCAAAAGATCAATGTATGCTTTCCCTTGTGCCAAATCTCGCTGAATCAGCTCTGCCAATTCTTCCTGAAACGACACAAAATAATTATCCACAATATCGTCATCCCGCATAACCTTACGGGCTAACTCCAAATCATTCTTTACAAAGGCATCAATGCTTTCCGTTACCATGGTGATAGCAGCCTGCCCCATAGCGGGAATACAGGTTTGGGGCAGAGAAGCACCTGTCATATGATGGGCAATGTCGGCAATGTCCGAGGCTTGGTCGCCGATGCGCTCCATGTCGGACACCATCTTCAGCGCCGCAGAGGTCATCCGCAGATCACCCGCTACCGGCTGTTGGGTCAAGAGCAGATGCAAGCTCATCCGCTCTACCTCCCGCTCTTTTTTATCAATCTCTCGATCCACCGTAAACACATTGTCAATCAGGCTGCCGTCTTGATCCAACAGCCCTTTAAGCGCCATGGAAATGGCGGTTTCGCACAGATTGCCCATTTTAATCAATTCATCATGGAGTGCTTCCAACTCCCGTTGAAACGTATTTCGCATCTTAACCAAACCTCCCCGTAATGTAATCTTCGCACCGACGATCCTTTGGTGTAGAGAACAGTGTTTCGGTATCGTTGTACTCCACAACCTCTCCCATCAGGAAGAAAGCGGTTTTATCGGCAATTCGGGTGGCTTGCTGCATATTGTGGGTTACCATAACGATAGTATACTCGTTTTTCAACTGCACTGCAAGGTCTTCAATTTTTGCCGTAGAAATTGGGTCCAAGGCAGAAGTAGGCTCGTCCATAAGCAGCACTTCCGGCTCAACCGCCAACGCTCTGGCAATGCAAAGCCGCTGCTGCTGTCCGCCGGAAAGCCCCAACGCGCTCTTTTTCAAGCGATCCTTGAGTTCATCCCAAATAGCTGCATTCCGCAGAGATTTTTCCACAATCTCATCCAGCTTGGCTTTTTGCCGAATTCCGTGGGTTCTCGGCCCAAAGGCAATGTTATCATAAATGCTCATTGGAAAGGGGTTCGGCTTTTGGAATACCATGCCTACCCGTTTCCGCAGGATATTCAAATCAATGCCGCCGTAAATATCCTTGTCATCCAACAGCACCTTGCCGGTAATTTTACACCCCTCTACTAAATCATTCATGCGATTGAGGGATTTCAACAGAGTGGATTTACCGCAGCCGGAGGGCCCGATAAACGCCGTTACTTGGTTGCTTTCCAACTGCAGGTTGATATTTTTTAAGGCATGAAATTTGCCGTAATATAAATCTAAATTTTCAATGGTGAATTTATTCATCAGGACTCATCCTTTCGCTAACTTTTTTGCCACAAATCCGGACAACCCATTCATGCCAACTACAATGACCAACAGTACCAACGCTGTGGCATAGGATTTTCCGATGGCAAGCCCTTCACTGGACAGGGACCACATATGTACCGCTAATGTTCGAGTAGAATCCATAAGAGAACCCGCTACTTCCGGTACAGTACCGGCGGTGTAAATCAGCGCTGCGGATTCACCGACAATACGACCGATTGCTAAAATAACGCCGGACAAAATACCGGGGATGGCTGCCGGAAGAATAATGCTGAACACGGTACGCAGCCGTCCTGCGCCCAAACCGAAGCTGCCTTCTCGATAAGAATCCGGCACCGCACGGAGCGCTTCTTCGGTGGAACGAATAATCAGCGGCAAAATCATAATTGCCAGTGTGAGTGAACCGGATAACAAAGAGTATCCCCAATGGAATGTGGTTACAAAGCAAAGATAACCGAACAGGCCGTATACAATGGATGGAATCCCGGAAAGGGTTTCGGTAGTCAAGCGGATAATGTTCACCAGCTTATTGCCACGTCCGGTGTATTCTACTAAATAGATGGCTGCAAAAATTCCAATCGGCACTGCCAGAATCAAAGAGCAAGCCGTTACAATCAAGGTGTTAATCAAAGCCGGCATGAGGGAGCCGTTGGCTTTGGTGTAGGTCCAAGAGAATAAATCCAAGCTGAGGTTTGGTACACCCATCACTACAATGTAGCCAATGAGAAATGCCACAAAGGATGCGGTCACTAAAATTGCCAACAAGGTGAGAATCAATAAAACCATGGAAACAGGGTGATGACGATAGGTTGCCAACCGCTGCTTTAAGGTAACACGGTTAATCCCTGCTTTGGGCGGTAAATCTTCCGTAGGCGGCACGCAGCCGTTTGTTTTTTCTATGGTTGCCATTTAATTCGCCCTCCTTCTTTTTAACAGAGAGAATGAAAGGTTGATAATCAAAATAAAGACAAACAATACCACACCGGTCGCAATCAGTGCTTCTCGGTGCAAGCCGGAAGCGTAGCCCATCTCCGTTACAATGTTGGAGGTCATGGTACGCACACCGGAGAGAATGCTATCCGGCATTGCCACAGAGTTACCGGCAACCATGATCACTGCCATGGTTTCGCCGATGGCTCTGCCGATGCCCAGTACAACACCTGCCAAAATACCGGATTTTGCAGCAGGCAGGGTAGCGCAGAATACGCTGCGCTCGTGGGTAGCGCCCAATGCCAATGCGCCTTCATAGTAGCTGTTGGGAACGGCACGAATTGCAGATTCCGACAAGTTAATGATGGTTGGCAGAATCATCATGCCCAAGAGAATGGATGCGGTAAGGATATTGCTGCCTGTTCCGCCAAAAATACCACGGATTGCCGGAACGATGATTACCATGCCGAAAAAGCCGTAAACAATGGAAGGGATACCTGCCATCAGGTTGATTGCCGGTTTTAATACCCGATACAGGGAGCGTGGACAGAACCGCGCCATAAAGACTGCTGCCAGCACACCAATCGGTACGCCGATGATAATTGCACCGGCTGTTACATACAAGCTGCCTAAGATAAACGGTAGGATGCCGTACAAGCCGTTAGATGGCCGCCAAGTGGAGCCGAGAAGGAAATCGAAAATTCCGATTTTCCCGATTGCAGGAATGCCGTTGACAAATAAGAACAAGCAAATCAAAATGACAGCGGCAATGGAAGCGCAGGCAGCAATAATAAATACCACCTTCATTCCGGTTTCTTTCAGTTGTTTCATAATGTAGTCACCTCTTACAGTGTTGTGGGGGATTTTGCAAGCCGAACATAGGATCAAACAGAGGTCGTTCGTTTAGGATGGAATGGGGGATTGGGGATAGGGGAAACCGAACGAACTCTGGTTGCCCCTATGCTGTTGCACGGGGCAGGGGAATTAGCCGTTCAGTTGACTCCAGTCTGTGGTTTCGCCTACATAGACGGATTTTACTTGATCCTTTGTCATGGTTTCGATTGGGTTGCTGTCGTTTACAATCACAGCAATCCCGTCAATCGCAATCACAGTGGCGGTCAAGCCTGCGGATTTCTCCTCATCCTTCAGTTCTCTGGAAGCCATACCGATATCGCAGATGCCTTCTTTTGCGGAGTTTACACCGGTGGTGGAATCACTGGTTTGAATCTCGATTTCTGCATTGGTGTTGACTGCCAGATATGCTTCCTTCAAGGCTTCCATTACCGGAGAAACGGAGGAAGAGCCTGCGATTACCAGCTTGCCGGTTGGCGCCTTTGTCTTAAATGCTTTTGCATTATCTACGGATGCAGTGTACTTGTTGTCCTCTACAATCTTTTGTCCGTCTGCGCTCAGGATAAAGTCAATGAAATCCTGTGCTACTTCGCTGACAGAATCCTTTGTTACAATGTTAAATGGACGGGATACTGCGTATGTACCGTTCTTTACATTGTCTGCTGTGGCATCTACATTATCAATTTTCACTGCCTTTACGCTGTCGTCCAGAGAACCGAGAGATAGGTAACCGATGGCGTTCGGGTCATTTGCCACGTTGGTCATCATAACGGCAGTGCTATTGGTTACGGAAGCGTCCGCCTTGGTGCGGTCGATTTTTTCACCGTTTGCATCCTTCTCCTCTACGCCGAACAGCTCTACGAATGCAGAGCGGGTACCGGAGCCGTCTTCTCTGGAAATAACATTGATGGTGCCGGTGCCGCCCTCTGTGGAATCGGAAGTTCCGCCGCAGCCTACCAACACGCCCATGCTCAACATAGCTGCCAGCGCAAGTGCGCCAATGGATTTCAAACTTGGTTTTCTCATAAATACAATCTCCTTTTTTCGATGGTTGTTTGGTTCGGTTTGACTTTATTGTAAAATTGCAATGTAAAATACAAAATCGTTTCTTTGTAAAGGGAATGTAAAATCTTCCAGCCGGTTGTTATTTCCTCCAAAATATGGTAAGATACCTTTCGCATCTTACTTATTTTTCTTTTTAGAAAGGAGCGACTGTTATGGGGGATCTTGTCGCATCCCGTACACTCAATGAGTTGTATATTTATTTAGACATTGCATTTTTGGTGATTCTGGGCGCCTTCTTATGGATTACCAAACGGCGGGTGGCCTTTTGGTTTGGCATTGCCGGCGGACTGCTGTACTTTGCCGTGGACTACGGTATTTTCTATCTGGCACTGCACACCCGCACCGTTACCGGTGCAAATACCGAGCTGTTTCTTTTATGGCTCAGTATGAGCTATGGTTTTACCAACTTCGTGTGGATTTGGCTGATGCTCAATCGAGACAAGCACCGGGTAGAATGGTCGGTACTGATTGCCTCCGGTTGGATTTGTTCTGCGATGATGAGCAATAGCTTTGGCGGAAATTTCGGAGAAATTCAAATTGCAAGAGGAACCAATTCTTACCACGGCATTATGGCGCTGTGGCTGTTTGTAGGCTTCGCTTTGCTGTTTATCTACAACCTGCGGGTAAAAGAGAAAAGCAAGCGAGCACCGATTCTTTATTTGGTAGTCATCGGCGTTTCCGTACAGTTTGCATGGGAATTTATCCTGCTGATTACCGGAATCCGTGCTGTGGGCATTATGCCGCTGATTGTCAACTCTTTGGTAGAAACCACACTGGGTATGCCGGGCATCTATTTGATTCATCGTCTTGTTACCAAGCGTTGGAACGAAGATATGTCCCGCAAACTGCCAAACCCCACAGAAGCATAAAAGACAAAAAATGTACCCGATACAGATTTGCTGCGGCGGGTACATTTTTCATCCTAAATTACAAAAAGGACGGAAATCCCGTCCTTTTTTCAATACTTCCTGTAATGCTGATCGCTGAGAATCCGCTCTTTGTAGCCTTCATTTCCCGGGGAAGATTCTCCCAGTCTTCCACTGCCGGAATCACCGCCGGGCGGTCGCCGTTTGCTTTTCACAACTATTACCGCAACCACACCGACCACCACCAAAAACCCTACCCATGCAAGAATCCCGATCAACACAATGCGGTTTTCCCCAGATTGCTCCGGGGAGGGATACTCTGTCTCCGAGGAGTCGGCAGCCGGTGCGGCAGGCTGCGAGGTTGTTTCTGTTGTCCCCTGCAAATCCGGCAGTTCCGGCACGGTGTCGATTGCAAAAACCGGCAAAGAAGCGGTCAGCCACAGGAAAAGCGCACAGAGCAGCGATACCGCATACCGTTTCCATGCCATGCTGTTTTCCCTCATTTCCCGATGTTCTTTCCTTATTTTATCACAAAACAAGACGGGAAACATGACAGGTTTATTACAATTTTTGGTTATGCTTCTGTGCGAGCTAAAACCTCCGCCAAAACGTCACCGAATAATTCACCGGAATACAAGGCTTCATCCAAAGTATTTACCTCTGTGCCAAATTCCACCAGTAGAGAATTATGGGTTAAGTTTTCATTATAAATATGTGGTCCGAACAGCAATGGGCGAGCAAAGTTGCTGTTTACCTCTGCGCTGGCTTTTTGAAGCTGCAAGGCAAGCCGTAAATTATATTCCCAATCCGGAAAGTTCAAAGTGCCATCATCATTGCACCCACTGATAATCATAATCTGCGCTGCTTTTTTGCCGTTGATTTCCACAGTAGGACGATACCGTGTGCCGTCCTCTGCTGTCATAGAATCTCTGTGAATATCAATCGTCACCTGAATGGTTGGATATTTTTCCAGATTTTTTCGAATGGTGTCTGCCGAACGGTCATAGGAACCGTTATAGCTTTCATCATGAATGGTCTTATCGTGAATTACACCGATTCCCGCAGCCTCTAAGCGCTTGGCGATCACTTCTCCCACTGCGACTACATTGCGGTCGCTATCCTTGGTGCGGGTATCCATGTCACTGTAATAGGTATCGGTATCCTCCTCCAGATACGCCTCCATGGTGTGGGTGTGATACAGTAATACTTGGGGTGTGCCATCCCGCTTAATTGCAAGATCCGGCTGTTTTTGCAATTCTTCCTCAATGTCAATGGCGGTATAGTCATTTTCATTTTTCACAAAGACATTCTCATACTGCACACCGCCGTTTTGTAGCGTTAATTCTTGAATCGGATAGGCTTTTCCGCTCCAATTTTTCTTTGGTTTTTTCTCCGTATCAGAAGAAACTGCCTCCGAACTGCTTTCAGAGGATGCCGCTTCCGAAACCACCGAAGATTCTTCTGTTAAAGATACCGGATCCTCCGAGAAAGATTTCTGTGAGGAAGTCGTATCTTCCGGATGTAGCAGGACCTCCGCCGCACCGTTAGGCAGTACCAGTCCTGCAGCAACCAATGCTGTGGCATCCAACTCTTTTGGAAGTTCCGGCAGCGCACGCACAACCACACAGGTTGTCCCTACAACAGCCACCAACGACGCCGCCCCAACAGCAAGATATTTTTTCCATTTCTTTGGTTGGATCAATCCCGTAATCATTGTCCCTCTCCTTTGCCTTTGAAGTTCCGTTCGGATAATTACTATGTGGCAAAGAAGCAGAATATGATTCTAAAAAGAACTGCCCCCTGTAATTAAATCAGTTCTGCAAAAATCTCTGCATCCAGTGTGGGATTTAAAGAAGTATTGATTGCCATAGAGACCAAAGAAGCCGCGCGGTCAATCAGCAAATCAATCTCTCGTGGGGTCACCACCATCTGCGCCCCTCTGGGGGATACCCGATGAGCAGTCGGCAGAGAAAACGGGATCCCGTTTTCCTCTAATAATTCCGATGCCAACGTGACAGCGTATACAACCGTAGGAACACCTATGGCAATGACCGGAACACCAAGAGTTTCTCGATTGATGGCAGGACGAGTATTCCCCACACCGGAACCGGGCGCAATGCCGCCATCGGAAAGCTGCACCGTACATCCCAACCGATGTAAGGAGCGAGATGCCAAGGCATCCACCACAATCACTGCCGACGGTTTTAGATGCTTGGTTAGACTGCTCAATAGTTCCGCCGCTTCCATTCCGGTGTTGCCCAACACATTTGGCGTTACCGTTACCACCGGACGAAAATAGTCGTTTCCCGTTAATCGCTGCAACTCTCCGGCAATATGGCGTGTCGCTAACACCCTGTCTGCTGTTTTGGGTCCCAGTGCATCCGGTGTGATTTCTCGGTTTCCTAATCCCGCCACTAAAACAGTTCCTCTCATCGGCAGCAGCTTTTTCAGTTCTTCGGCAACGATTTTTCGGTATCGGTTTTCTCTGTCCAAGTGGTCGCTAAACGGCTCCATTTCTACTGTAATATACGTTCCCTGTGGCTTTTGATAGCGAGATTCTTCCTGCTTCTCCACTACCAAAGTCGTAACCCGACAGCCGTCCTGATCTCGTTGATGTAATCCTCGACTCCCCTCGGCCTCTCGATTCTCCAATGCCAAGTCTGTTCGCAAGATCATCCGCTCCATCTCCTCCCTATTTTCATCTACTATATATGGTGTGACAGATCCCTTGATTTATCAATCTGACACAACGGAAAGTTTTTACAGGAAATTTAGACCAAAAACACCGTTCCTGTTGAAAAAAACAGTTGCATTTCTTTGCGATTCGTGCTATGATTATGTTTGCATAATGAAAAAATCAGGAGGTGAAATCATGCCAAACATTAAGTCTGCTAAGAAGCGTGTAAAGGTTATCGCTGCAAAGACAGAGCGCAACAAGGCAATCAACTCTGCACTTAAAACCGACATCAAAAAGGCAAACATTGCAATCGAGGCAAACGCTGAGAACAAGGCTGAAGCTGTTCGCGTTGCTCTCAGAGCAATCGACAAGGCTACTGCTAAGGGCATTCTTCACAAGAATACCGCTGCCAGAAAGAAGTCTTCTCTCGCCAGAAAGCTGAACGCTTGCTAAGGCAACGTTTTTCGGTGATAGTAACAGAGCCAATCGGCTCTGTTTTTCTTTACCCATTTTTCAGAATAAACAAGGGAATTTCCTACAATCTTTGCACAATGTCAGTTGACTTTTTACTGAAAATTCGGTATGATAAGCTTGTAAACTTGTTGTGCATATGAAAAATCGGAGGTGCGTTCCCATGAAAGCAAAAAAAGGTCTGAAGGGTATTTTTGGCATCGTAATGCTGGCAGGTGTTGTAGCAGCTGTCGTAGCAACTATAATCCTGTTCTTGGACAAAAAGAAAAAGGATGAGGAAGAATTGGAGCAATATCTGGACTGCTCCATTCAGTAACACAAATCCCCCGGAGAACTTTCCGGGGGACTTTTTTGCATCCATTTTTGCATCCATATAAAATATTAGGCTTTATCGCCAGAGCGAGAAAGCATCGCCGCTAAATACCCAAAGAACACTGCTGCAGCAATTCCGGCAGCCGTTGCACTGATTCCTCCGAAAAAAGCGCCCAACAAACCGCTTTGCTCTACGGCTTCTTTCGTTCCCGTTGCCAATGTATATCCGAAACCGGTCAATGGTACCGTAGCGCCGGCGCCAGCAAAAGCAACCAAGGGTTCATATAAGCCCACGGCAGTTAAGGCAACGCCTGCCGTTACAAATAAAACTAAAATCCGAGCAGGGGTCAGTTTGGTAAAATCAATTAAAAGCTGTCCCACTACACAAATCAGACCGCCTACCCAAAATGTATTGAAAAATTCCATGTTCTTCACCTCCGAAATAGCATTTCCCAATTCCGGAAGATTATACCCATAAAAAAAGGACGCTGCTGCGTCCTTTTATTTTTTGGAAAACTTATTAAATACCGAATTTTTATCCGGCACAAACAATTTGGTGCCAATGGTGCCACTGGGACATTCAAACTTCAGAAGGTCATCTCCCTCATACATCAAATCGCCCCAATCATTTTCGCCGCACTTTCCACGCATTTTACTGGTAACAGGAAATGTTTTTGTGGTGCCGTCCTTAAATTGGAATGTCAGCTTCATTGCGGTCACACCCTTATGGGTCACCCCTTGCTGATCCACCACTTCGCCATACTCTCGCTCTGTTTTAATAAGCACTGCTTTTCGGAAATAGCGTTTTTTGCCGGAAAATCGCTTGGTTCGCACCAAAATACCGCCGACAATCAAAATTGCAATCAGTACACCGAAAATAATGTAGGATACAATCGGATTCATCGCTTCTCCTCCCTACTGATTAAGATAGGTCTATTGTAGCATAGTCTATCCTCAGAGTAAACTGTAAAATTACATCCCTGTTATTTGTGCATATTGTATAGTATGTGTGTAAAATCTTGGGACAAACTTCCGTTATTGAGAAAAAGTATGCAACAACTCTCTATCCGGAAAATGAATATTTGAAAGTTAAAAATTTCATATCTGTAATCATTTTACAACTTAGTCGGGTGTTTCTTTTGGGATTTTACAAATAGTATAGAGCAGAATTTCTTTAAAAATCCGCAGTATTCCAAAGTTTTTTAAATTTTTTAAACTTTTTTTAAATTTTCTATTGACATACATCAACATATCGTATATAATTATGACATCGCAACCGAGAAAACTTGCAAAACGGTTCTGCAAAACCTTCTAAGTTTTGCAAGTTACAAAGTTAAAATATTCATTTCGGGTTCTGTTTCCGCTGAATTTGATCGCCCAATAAGGATTTTAAGCGATCCGGTTGAGCGGAGACAGAAACAAGAGAAATAGCCACTCGGCTGTTTCTGCTCCATCCATTTCTGAAAGAAATCCCCCTTATCCCCTTTGGACTGGGTGTATTTCATTTCAAAACCTCTCGGAACGTTAGAATTGATTAGAACTACCTTCCGAAGTACAAACAGTTGACTGCAATCTTCTGTTTGAAAATTCTCTCCCGCCGCTTCTTCTCTCTTTGCGGTAGGGTAGCGAATTGCATTTGTGTCTTTCCATTCTGTGCAAAATTGGCACGGCTCCTATTTTCTTTTCGAAAATTTAAAGATTGGAAAGTGAAAATAGCCCGCCCACTGGCAGGGCTATTTTTCTTTGCCTTTTTATCAAAAAAGACCGCTCTTAGTTGAGCGGTCTTTTTGTTTTATCAGCCTACCATCAATTTTCCGTCCGGTAAGATGGATTCGGAGTGGCGTGGTTTCCGGTTGGCAAATGCCAATCCCAACGATACCACACCGACACGTCCTACGAACATATTGATGATCAGTGCAATTTTTGGTGCTAATAAAAGATGCGGTGTAAAAGCAGCGTTAAATCCGGTTGTACTAAATCCGGATACCGATTCATACAGCGCATCAATTGCGCTGACATCCGGCATACTGATTAAAATCACAATCGTTGTTGCCAACGACAATACCATTCCGCCTGCAAACAAGGTCAATGCCTCAAATACTGTTGTTGTATCAATTCTGCGTTTCAGAAAAGATACCTCTGTTCTGCCACGGAATACACTGAAAATGGTTGCAACCAAAACCACAATGGTTGTGGTCTTGATACCACCCGCCGTAGAACCCGGAGAGCCGCCAATAAACATTAAACAAATGTCGATAAATTTCGTTACGGAATGTTCCGCAGCAGGATCTATCGCAGAAAAACCGGCTGTTCGGGAACTGGCAGACTGGAACAGACTGACCAACATCTTTTGAAAGAAATTATAGTCTTTCAAAGCGTGCCGATATTCTATCGTCATGATTGCTGCCGCACCCACCACTAACAAAAATAAGGTGCTAATCAATACAACTTGGCTTTGGAATGACAAACGCTTTCGACTCTCTCGATGGAGCAGTGGGTTCAATTTCTTCAAATAAATATCACTGACCACAATGAAGCCCAAACCGCCTACGACGATCAATCCGGTCATTGTCAGCGACACTAACGGGTCAGAAGATACAGCGGAGGCATTCAATCCAATGGAAGTGAAAATATCAAATCCGGCATTACAAAAAGAAGAAATCGCTGTAAAAACTGAAACCCACACACCATAAATACCACACATCGGGACAAAGCGAATCAACAGCAATGCTGTACCGATAAATTCTACGGAGAAGGTGAACAGAAACACGGTTTTCAGCAGATGCTTAATATCCACATTATCGGTGCCGCTGTTTTCTTTGGCAAGCGCCAAGTCCTTGATTCCCAGCTTTTGTCGAAACAGCAGCGTAAATCCTGTTGTGAAGGTTACCAATCCCAAGCCGCCTACCTGAATGAGCAACAATAAAATTACCTGCCCAATCGGCGACCAGTGCTGCCAAGTATCGTAAACATTCAGTCCGGTTACACAAGTAGCGGACGTTGCAGTAAACATTGCATTCTCAATGGGTGTAAACGCTCCTGTCCGAGAAGAAAACGGTAACCACAGTAAACATCCACCAATTAAAATGATACCCAAAAAACTAAGTACAATAATTCGGACGGGCGCAATTCCTTTTGTTTTTTTACTACGTCGGCGTCCTAACAAGTCTTCCATGAGACACACTCCTTCCCGGGAATCATTCTGTTTGTCCTATGATACCGCAGCTTTGGGGAAAAAGCAAGAGGAGAAAAATAATGGATTTTCGAATCGATTTATAACAATTAAGAAACAAAAATAAAAAAACCATGCACACTCGGTGCATGGTTTCCTTTGGCGCGCTGCAAGGGACTCGAACCCCTGACCTACTGGTTCGTAGCCAGTTACTCTATCCAGCTGAGCTAGCAGCGCACACTCGCTTTTCTCAAGCCAGCCTGTATATAATAACATACTGTCTCGCAAAAAGCAAGCCTTTTTTCAAATTTTTTTAATTTTTTTCAAATTCTTCTTGTATTTCCCGTTCTAAACGGAAAACACCGCAGCCATACCCCTCTAAAATTGCGGTTGCACCCACATCTTTGCCCAACAGCACCTCAGCAGACTGATATTCCAATGGAAGTTGAATGGTTTGCGGATACTCATTGCTGTTCAGCGCAATGAGGATTTCCTCGCTGTCGCAACGACGAATGTACGCCATCACACCATTGCACGCTGTAACAGGGATAAATTCGCCCTCTTTGAATACAAGATGCGCAGTTCGCAGAGCACCCAGTTTTTCGTACCAAGCGAGCAGTTCTTTGTTTTCTCGTCCCCACGGATAACCGGTGCGGTTAAATGGATCCTTATAGCCTTCTACCCCGGCTTCGTCGCCGTAATAGATACAAGGAACGCCCGGTAAAGTATACTGCATCAACGAAGCAAGGCGCATCTTTTTCAGTCCAACTTTCCACTGCTCCTTTGTCATCTTGCAGGAACATTGCCATTCTCTGCCACGATTACACATTGGTTCGCCTGCCAGTACGGTAATGGCACGCTCTGTGTCGTGGGTACCGATGTGATTCATCAGCAAACGAACAACCTGTGGCGGATAATTCTCCAAGACTGACAAAATCATTTCCATCATATCTTCCGCTTTTGCACCGGTCAAAAAGCCCAGAACCGCATCACGGAACGGATAGTTCATAACGCTGTCCAGTTGCCCGCCCAAAAGGTAGCGACGACGAATACCATAGGCAGTCTTGTTGGAAGCATCTTCCCATACCTCGCCCAGAACAATGGCATCGGGATCCTGCCGCTTGGCACTATCGGATAAGCTGTCAATAAAGGGATCGGGCAATTCGTCTGCCACATCCAAACGCCAACCGGAAGCGCCCAAGCTGAGCCACTTCTGCACAATGCCACCGTCCCCATTGATATAGGTATCATACTCCGGGTTGGTTTCATTTACATTCGGAAGCGTGTTAAACCCCCACCAACTCTCGTACACGTTCGGCCACTGTTGGAAGGTATACCAAGGATAGTATGGGGACTCTTGGCTCTGATAAGCGCCTACGGCATCATAGCGCCCCTTTTTGTTGAAGTAAATACTATCGCTGCCAGTGTGGTTGAATACGCCGTCCAACAGAATTCGAATACCCAGTTTCTTCGCTTTAGCGCAAAGGGATTTAAACTCCTTTTCAGTACCGAGCATTGGGTCGATTTTACTGTAATCGGCAGTATTGTAGCGGTGATTGGAATGGGCTTCAAAAATCGGATTTAAGTATAGGCAGGTTACCCCCAACTTTTGTAAGTAGGGTAATTTTTTCTCAATGCCTTTTAAGTCACCGCCAAAGTAATCGGAGTTTGTCACATCCCCGTTTTCATCGGGACGCCATTCCGGCTCATCAAACCAATCTTTATGATAGTGACGGTCTTCCGGAATATTACTCTTCTTTGTTTTCGAGTTAAAAAAGCGATCCGGAAAAATTTGATATAAGATTCCGCCTGCCAACCAGTCCGGCGTGGTAAATCCTTTTTTATAGGCGGTTAACTGCCAACTGCCACGGTCACCGATGTTATCAATCACACCGACACCGCCACTGCCCCATTGCCGATCGATTCGACGGATTCCTCTGCTTGTTTGAATCTCAAAATAATAAAAATACAACCCGAAGGTTTCCGGTGTAAAATGACATTCCCACCACTCATCGTAGTCGCCTGCCATACCGCACCAAAACATATCGAAAATCTTTACCTGTTTGGTAGAATCTTCCTCCACACAAAGCCGGGCAGCGCTACATTTTAAATCTCGTGGAATCCGGATTTTAAAGTGAACCGGTGTTCCTTCTGCAACGGCACCCACCGGATTTCGGTAGATTGGATCTCTTGAATTAAACATTGGTCTCTTACCTTTCTTCCCTTTTTCTCCGAATTATTATAACATAAATTTGATTTTAGCACAAAATGAAAAACCAAACTTCCTGTAAAACAAAACCATGTTTCAACGTTCTTAGCATCTTAGCGTTATCAAAATCTTTTTGCACCTAAAAATTTATTGCAATAAAAAGAAAACAGCGCCAACCAAGCTCGGTTCGACGCTGTTTTTTATTTTTCTATCGGGAAATTCCCGAAGAAATTATTTCTTTGCAGTTGGCTTTTTTGCAGTAGTCGGTGCAGTTTTTGCAGCCGGCTTCGTTGCAGCGGCAGTGGTTGCCGGAGCCTCTGTTGTCTTTGCTGCTGCCTTTGCAGTGGTTGTTCTTGTGGTTTTTGCAGCAGTCTTTGCAGTGCTCTTTGTAGCAGGAGTTTTGGTTGTCTTTGTGGTGGAAGAGGTCTTCTTTGCAGGAGCCTTCTTCTCCTCAACAGGGTGTGGCAATGGCTTTGCATTCCAGATATTCTCTGCGTACTCTCTGATTGCTCTGTCCGCAGCAAAACGACCTGCCTGCGCAATGTTTACAGCACACATGCTGTTCCACTTCATTGGATCGTTATACAGCTTCTCTGCCTTCTCTCTTGCAGCACGATAAGCATCGAAATCTGCCAGAACCATGTATGGGTCCTTGGTGGTCAGATTGTCTGCAATATTCTCGAAGGTAGTACCGCTGATGCCGTGTTTCATTGCATCCAGTGCATTGCGAATCACTTCGTTCTGGTTCACAATGTTCTGTGGGCAGTAACCCTCAGCAGCCAACTTGTTTACTTCCGGTGTAGTCAAACCGAAGAGGATGATGTTGTCATCACCTACGGACTCATGGATCTCTACGTTTGCACCATCCAGAGTACCCATGGTTACCGCGCCGTTAATCATGAACTTCATGTTGCCGGTACCGGAGGCTTCCTTACCTGCCTGAGAAATCTGCTGGCTGATATCGCCTGCAGGAATCAGCTTCTCTGCAACGGTTACACGGTAATCCTCAATGTAAACAACCTTCATCATCTTGTTTACGGAAGGATCGTTGTTGATCATCTCGCCCAGCTTGTAGATGAACTGCATCATCTGCTTTGCGAAGTAGTAACCCGGAGCAGCCTTTGCACCAAAGATGTAGGTTCTTGGTGTGATGGTCTTGCTTGGGTTTGCCTTGAGCCACTGGTAAGTTGCCAGAATGTTCAAGGCATTCAGGTGCTGACGCTTATACTCGTGCATCCGCTTGATCTGTACGTCGAAAATGGAATCCGGATCAATGTCGATGTTGTTGTGCTTCTTTACATACTCGGCAAACTTCACCTTGTTTTCCTTTTTCACCTGTGCCAGCTTCTTCAGGAATGCAGCGTCATCCTTGTAAGCCATCAGCTTTTGCAGCTCGGATGCCTCACGGATATAGCCCTCGCCGATGGTTTCGTTCAGCAAGTTTGCAAGACCCGGGTTGGACTGGTTCAACCAACGGCGGTGTGCAATACCGTTTGTAACGTTGGTGAACTTATCCGGCATTTCGGTGTAGAAATCGTGGAATACATCGTCCTTCAGAATCTGGCTGTGCAGTGCAGCAACGCCGTTTACCTTGTGGCTTGCAACAACTGCCAGGTTTGCCATCTTTACATAGCCGTCGTTCAACGGAGCCATGCGGCCAACCTTGTAGCCGTCTACGCCGATATCGTGCATATCCTTGCAGAAACGACGGTTGATTTCCTCTACGATCTGATAGATTCTAGGCAGCAGCATCTTAAACAAATCTACACCCCAACACTCCAGAGCCTCTGCCATAACGGTGTGGTTGGTGTAAGCGATGGTTCTGGTAACAATATCCCATGCCTTCTCCCAACCATAGCCGCATTCGTCCATCATAATCCGCATCAGTTCCGGAACAGCCAGAACCGGGTGGGTATCGTTCAGGTGGATTGCAACTACATCCGGCAGGTTATCCAGGGAGCTGTATACCTGCAGGTGACGGCGAACGATGTCCTGAACAGTTGCAGACACCAAGAAGTACTGCTGTGTCAAACGGAGGCTCTTGCCTTCCATGTGGTTATCTTCCGGATACAGAACCTTTGTGATGGACTCTGCCATAGCATTCTGCTCCAGCGCGTGGAGATAGTCACCGCTGTTGAATGCCTTCATGTCAAATTCCGGAGATTTGGAATCCCACAGTCTGAGCAGGCTGATGGTCTTACCATCCATACCGGAAACATACATATCGTATGGCAATGCGGTGATTCTCTTGTAGTTCTTGTGGTCTACAATGTGGTAGCCGTCTTCCCAACGATCCTCTACCTGACCGCCGAAGTGTACCTCGATTTTCTTATCGGTTGCGGATTGCAGCCAAATTCTGCCGCCCGGCAGCCAAAAGTCCGGCAGCTCAGTCTGCCAACCGTCTACCAGCTTTTGACGGAAAATACCGTACTCATACAGCAAGGAATAACCGGTTGCCTGATAGCCGTCGGTTGCCAAGCCATCCAAGAAGCAAGCAGCCAAACGACCCAAACCGCCGTTGCCCAAGCCTGCATCCGGTTCTTCTTCGTAGATCTGATCCAAATCAATTCCCATGCCGTCCAAAGCCTTGCGGAAATCATGCTCAATGCCCAGATTGAACAGATTGTTTCTCAAGGAACGACCCATGAGGAACTCCATGCACAGGTAGTAAACCTGCTTGGAATTGGTTTCGGCAGTAAGCTTTTTATTCTCTGCTCTGCCCTTTGCCATCATGGCACGAACGATCATAACGACCGCTTTATAGATTTCCTGATTGGACGCTTGCTCCAGTTCAACGCCAAAGGTTTGTTCCAAATTGGCTTTGATCTGTGCCTGAATGTCTTCCACTGGTTGTTTATAATTCATATATAGACACTTCCTCCATAAATTTAATAACACTGTGCGCTCGATCACTTACAAAACATAGTGATCCCAGATTGAAAGTATGGTCATTATACTACAAAAAATGGAACTTTTCAACCGCAATGCCAATATTTCAAAAAAATCGTGCAATACCCATAAAACCGTTGAAACTACGTGGATTTCTCCATTTTCTATTTTAAAAAAATCCCTTTTTCATTACTCCGCAAAAAGCCCTGATTTTTGTGCGAAATATACAAAAAGCATTCTTTGCGAAAAAATATTTTATTACCAACTGTTACCCACACTTTCTCTCCCAGAGATTTGGATAAAATACACAAACCTATACACAATTCCATGTATAAGTATTACAAACACTTAGGGGGAATTCTTTTGCGCTACGGTGCAGGATATGGTAGAATAGAAGAAATCTCAATGTTTTGAGAATCCTTTCGCTTTGTCGTTTTTCAGATTCTCAACGCACCGTCTTTTTGTATCAAAGGAGGTTATACCATGCGATCCCATCGGAACCAACTGGAAATCTTAGCACCTGCCGGCTCTATGGAATCTTTGCAGGCTGCCGTTCGCAGCGGCGCAAACGCCGTTTATCTGGGTGCAGAATCTTTTAGCGCACGGGGAAACGCCAAAAACTTTAGCCGAGAACAGCTGCGGGAAGCCGTGGAATACTGCCACTTGGCCGGTGTTGCGGTTCATCTTGCCATCAACACCGTTTTGTTTGATAAAGAATTGCCGGAAGCCTTGGAGTTGGCACAGTACGCCTGCTCCCTACCGGTAGATGCCGTCATTGTCCAAGACTGGGGATTATTCCGTCTGCTGCGCCAAGCCGCACCGGAGTTGCCCATTCACTGCTCTACCCAAATGTCCATCCACACGCCTGCCGGTGCCAAGCTCATGGCAGACCAAGGCGCATCCCGTGTGGTGTTATCTCGTGAACTGTCTTTGCGGGAAATTCAAGAAATCTCCGCTGCTACACCGGTGGAACTGGAGCATTTCGTTCACGGCGCGCTGTGTATGTGCGTATCGGGACAATGTTACTTCAGTGCCGTCCTAGGCTCCCGCAGCGGAAACCGTGGACTGTGCGCACAGCCTTGCCGACTGCCCTTTTCCGCAAAGGGCGGTACCGGCTATGATTTGAGCTTGAAGGATTTATCCATGATTTCCAGAATGGATGCGTTGCGAGAAGTCGGCGTAGACTCCTGTAAAATTGAAGGGCGAATGAAGCGCCCCGAATATGTTGCCGCTGCCACTGCCGCCGCACGATATGCCGCCGATGGACAACCCATTCCACCGGAACTGATGAAAAACTTAGAGTCGGTCTTTTCTCGTTCCGGCTTTACCAGCGGATACCCGGACGGTAAATTGGGCGTAGAAATGTTCGGTACCCGCACCTATGAGGATGTGACCGGCGCAACAAAATCTGTATTTTCCTCTTTGCAAGGATTGTATCAAAAAGAGCGACAGAGCGTTCCTCTAACGATGCGCTTCGCTGCAAAATTAAATATGCCCTGCACCTTGACGGTCAGTGACGGAACCCATTCCGTTACCGTTTCCGGAACAGTGTGTGAGCTGGCACAAAATCGCCCTTTAGACCCGGAACGATGTCAAACACAACTGCAAAAAACAGGCGGCACGGTCTTTTTTATCGAAAAGTATACTGCCGATATTGATAACAGCGTGGCACTTCCGATTTCCGCACTTAATGAATTGCGGCGAGAAGCATTGGAACAGCTTTCCGTTTTGCGAAAACAACGCTCACCGATTCCGTTTACCATGCCAACTTTCAACAAGGAGCGTCATCTTTGTGGAAAACCTGCGCTGCGTGCCGTTTTTTCTCAGGTGAAATCCGCCTCGGATATCCCGGACAGCGCCACTGTTTGTGAGCGTATTTTTGTCCCGCTCTCCACCAAGCAAGATGTTCTGGAAGCATTGTTATCCCGTGGATTGCCATTGGGCGTTACCGTTCCAAGAGGAATGTTCGGACAGGAACAACAAGCACGAAAAGCCTTACAGCGATGTAACGAACTGGGAATCAACCACGGTCTGGCAGGAACCATCGGTGGGATTGCTTTATTGAAAGAAACGGATATGACCATTCACGGCGGATTTTCTCTGAATATTACCAACAGCCAGTCTTTAGAATACTTCCGCTCTCTCGGTGTTTCCGACGCAGAATTATCCTGCGAGATTACGCTCTCCCAAGCGGCTGCCATGGGCGGAACCATGCCCCGTGGCTTAGTTGCCTATGGACGGCTTCCTTTGATGCTGACACGGAACTGTCCTGCCGCCAATCACCCTGACGGATGCCGTGGCTGTGAGAATCGTGGCGGTACACGCCCGGCGCAAATTGTAGACCGAAAGGGAATCGTTTTCCCGATTCAATGTGAAAACGGATGCAGCACCGTATTAAACAGCGTTCCTCTTGTATGGAGTGACCAACTAAGCGCCTTAAAGGGGGTTGATTTTCTCACTTTAAACGTAACTGTTGAAAACTCTGTTGAAACTGACGAAATCTTTTTTGTATACAAAAATGGTAAAAATTTAAAAATCCCCTTAACTAGGGGACTTTATCGCCGTGGCGTAGTTTGAACAGTCTTGTGGAAAAGGTTTCAACATTTCACAAAAAATGGATTTTCCCGCCATTTCCACGATAAGAATATGACACACAATCCCCAAAATAGGCTATTTTTTCCAAAACAACCCGACTTTTCGTCTACTTTCGGTTCCAATCTGTTTTTTCATGCCGCAAAATTGCCGGATTTTCGCATCCCTTCGCCATATTTTTCACTTGTCAACACCCTGTCATCTATGGTATGATTACCATATCTTTAAGTTTATCGTTTAGCGATTGATTTCGCTTTCCAGTATCGTTTCAAAGGGTGGCGCCTCCACCCTGCAACGAACATCTACCTGTTTTGAAAAATCTCTTTGAGGTGATAACAACATGATTAACTGTATCAACGACCATCAACTGACGGCGACGGTCGTTCGCATTGAGTGGGAACGCATCATCGTTTCCATTGATGTAAAATTATCTTTTGCGTCGGGGGTGGACAAATCCGAGCCACTGCAATTTTATGCCGTGAATGGCCTGTTTTGCGCCAAGGCACTGTTTGAAGCAGAGCAAATCTCCGACGACCACTACCGGTTATCTATGAACCTGACCAACCCCGGCGATGTTCGTTGTCTGCCGGTTGGCACCTATTCCATTGCTATTTGCCGTGGAGAGAACATTTTGGCAACTGCCGTTGTGGATCCGGAATACACTGCAAACTTGGAAGACCGATCCCGTAACTTTCTCTTTGGCGGACGAAGCAAAGTGTATACCGTTACCTTTATGGTGAGAGAAGGCGAAGAGGATCTTCCCTTTATCATGTATGTGCTTTGCTCCAAGCGTTCCGGTATGGACTTCCCTACTGATGGCAAAAAGAGCAACGGCGGCTTCAATATGGCAGCGTTTAAAAAGAAACACTCCCGTCCGTTCCTACGGAAAATTTATCGGATGCAGCGAAAGAAAAAGAACAATGAAAAACCTGTGGTGCTATTCCTTTCGGAACAAAGTGACCGCTTAGGCTCTAACTTAACTTCGGTACGGAACCGTATGAAAGAACGTGGATTGGACAAGCAGTTCACGATCATAGAATCTGCCCGCATGGCAACTTCTCAGCCGCAATCCCAGAAAAGCTGGATGGCACTGATGAAAAAACTCGCCGTTGCCGATGTTATTTATCTGGATGACCACGCACCGGTTCTGGATTGGCTGAAATTGGAAGAATCCACCAAGGTCATTCAGCTTTGGCATGCAGGCGCAGGCTTTAAGTCCTCCGGTTACAGCCGTTGGGGACACATTGGCTGCCCCGGCCCTTCCAGCTGCCACCGTCAATACACCTACGGCATTGCAGGCTCCCGCCACATTGCACACTTCTTCTCCGAGGTTTGGGGTATCAACACGGAGAACGTTCTGCCGACCGGTATGCCTCGTATCGACGAATACTTAGATCCGGTCTATCGAGAGAAGAAAACAGCAGAATTGTATCAACAATTCCCAATGTGCAAGGGAAAGAAGGTTATTCTGTTTGCACCGACCTATCGTGGTAAAAACAGAGCTGATGCTTATTACCCTTATGAACTGATTGACTTTGAAAAGCTGTATCAACTCTGCGGCGACGAATACGTTGTTCTGTTTAAGATGCACCCTTGGGTTAGTGCGCCGGTTCCCTTGGAGGAGCGGTTCCAAGATCGGTTTGTGGATGCCAACACTTATCCAAACATCAATGATCTGTTCTACATTACAGACCTGCTCATCACAGATTATTCCTCCAATATTTTTGAATATTCTTTGATGCGCCGCCCAATGTTGTTCTTCGCCTTTGATAAAATTCAGTACTCCTTCTCTCGTGGATTCCACAGAGATTATGAGCTGTCCGCTCCCGGTAAGGTGTGCTACAACTTTGAGGAGCTGTTGACCGCTCTGGAACAAAAAGACTTCGAGTACGAAAAGGTGGAGGAGTATGTAGCCCACCACTTCGACCACATCGACAGCAACAGCTCCGATCGTGTCATCGACTGGACCTTGTTGGATCAGATTCCGGAGGACTTGCGGCTTGCCATTGAGGCGAAAAAGAAGCAAGTGGAATCTCTGCCCTTCTTAGACTTTACCGTTTTGGATGTTGTAGGAGAACAAGAAGAATCCGACGGCACCGAAGAGGAAGAAGAAACCACATGATCTCTCTGGAAGGAGGAGGTTAACTTATGAATATCGCAGCAATTTTTTCCGGCGGTTCCGGCGTTCGTATGGGTGCCGGCGTACCAAAACAATTTTTGCAGGTAAACGGCAAACCGATTTTGGTACATACCCTGGAGCTGTTTCAATATCACGATCAAATCGACAAAATTTACATTTCCGTTATTGAGGAGTACATCGACTACGTTTGGGACTTGGTGGAAGAATATCACCTGACTAAAGTTTGCGGTGTGATGGCAGGCGGAGAAACCGCTCAGGATTCCATCTACAATGCCCTCAAGACCATTGCGTCAGAAAACGAACCGGACTCCATTGTGCTGCTGCACGACGGCGTTCGCCCGTTTGTTTCATATGAAACAATTCAAAACAACATTGAGGGTGTAAAAGCAAACGGCAATGCGATTACTTGTACTTCCTGCTTTGAAACCATTCTGCTCAGCGAAGGCGGCGAAACCGTAGATTCCGTTCCGTTCCGAAAGGATACCTATGCAGCGCAAGCACCGCAGAGCTTCTATCTGAAGGACATTATCGAAGCCCACGATACCATTCGTCAGCGTCCGAACCGCTACGAAAACATGGTAGACAACTGCACCATCATCAAAACACTGGGACAAACTGCTCACATGGTGCCGGGCAATCGAGGAAACATCAAGGTAACCACTCCGGAGGATGTTTACATCATGCGGGCTTTGCTGCAATACCAAGAGAACGAGGAAGCCTTCGGTTTGGCAACCAACTTGGGTTCCAAAATCAACAGCGCCAAACGGCGTTCCAAAAGGGGGAACCACCATGCTTGAGTGCGGAATTGATCACATTATGCAAGCGGACTTGGAAGCGGTTGCACAG
Source organism: uncultured Eubacteriales bacterium (assembly GCA_934476545.1). Lineage (GTDB taxonomy): Bacteria > Bacillota > Clostridia > Oscillospirales > Acutalibacteraceae > UMGS1071. The sequence goes on from CAKSOB010000001.1 coordinate 122,918, forward strand.
GATACCACTCTGGTGCAAGCACTTTCCGGCAAGACTGTTTTTGTCACCGGCGCAACCGGATTAATCGGTTCTCAGGTAGTTCGTGCGCTTTGCTGCATGAATCGTCTGCACAATGCAAAGCTCCATGTAATTGCATTGGTTCGCAGCGAAGAAAAAGCAACGGCTCTCTTTGGCTCTTTAATCGAACGTGGGGACGTTTCTCTTTGTCTTGGTGATGTTTCCACTCCGATTCAAGTAGACCAACCGGTGGATTATATCATCCACGGCGCAAGCCCGACCAGTTCTAAATTTTTCGTTACCAATCCGGTAGATACCATTCGTACTGCCATTGACGGTACCGCAAATGTTCTGGAGTTAGCAAGAGTAAAGCAAGTAGAAGGCTTCCTTTATCTTTCCTCTTTGGAGGTTTACGGCACCGTAGAGCCGGATGCAGGCTTTATTAAAGAGGATCATTATGGCTATATTGACCCTCTGAACGTCCGGAGCAGCTACTCCGAGGGCAAGCGCATGGTGGAATGCCTGTGCGTTTCCTACGGCGCACAGTACGGCGTACCGGTAAAAATCGCTCGTCTGTCCCAAACCTTTGGTCCCGGCGTGCTGTATCATGATGGTCGTGTTTTTGCGGAATTTGCCCGCTGCGCCATGGAGGGACGAGATATTGTCCTCCACACAAAAGGACGCACCGTACGCACCTACTGCTATACAAAAGACGCTGTCAGCGCGCTGCTGTATATTCTCACAAAGGGCGCAAAAAATGAAGCCTACAACGTAACCAACATGGATACGGCTGTTTCCATTTGGGAGATGGCGCAGCTTGTTTGCGACACCTATCCGGAGCAGAAAATTCAAGTTACCTGCGACATGCCGGAGGACTTGAGCGCATTCGGCTACAATCCGGAAATGGTTATTAAGTTGGACAGCACAAAGCTGCAAGCCTTAGGTTGGAATGCCACTGTGGGATTGCAAGAGATGTACCAACGCATGATTGAGAGCATCCAAAGTACAAAATAAATTCGGTTTGACTTCCGAACATTTCCCCGGAAAATCCATTAAATAATTTCCATCATAGAACACGAAAAGGAGGAGATTGTGTGTTTTTCAAAAAAGAGACCCCCGCACCCGCTCCAACGATTCCCAATGAACTATACGGCATTTTAAAATATTCTTCTCAAAATATCGGCGATGAAATTCAAAGTGTTGCCGCTATGCGGTTTTTGCCAAAAATCGACTATTACTGCCACAGAGAACGGTTGGATCAATTTCATCTTCCTGAAGAGCAGGCAGGGCAAAAACTGAAGCTGATTATGAACGCTTGGTGGATGTGGCAGCCAAAGCACTTTCCACCTTCCGAGGACATTGATCCGCTGTTGGTTTCCATGCACCTGCGTCGAGATTTGGCAGAGGATTTCAAGCGTCCTGAAATTTTGGAGTACCTCCGAAAGCACGGTCCGGTTGGCTGCAGAGATATGCACACCAAGCGGTATCTGGACGAATTGGAGGTACCGGCATATTTCTCCGGCTGCCTGACTATGACACTGAAAGGCAACCCTGCGTATCGGAAAAAGAAGGGCAACGACTATGTGCTGTGCGTAGACCTGCCAAAGCACATTGAGGATGAAATCCGCACCCGCACCGATCGTCCGGTCTTTAATGTCAGTCGGATGCTGTCCGTTGCATTTACTGCAAAAAATCGCTTGGAGTTGGCAAAAATTATGCTGGCACTGTACCACAACGCTCACTGTATTGTTACCTCTCGCCTGCACGTTGCGCTACCAAGCACCGCATTCGGCACACCGGTTTGTTTGGTTATGCTGAATAAAGAGGATCGCCGTGGACGCTTTGAAGGCATGGAAGGCTTCTTCCACCAGTTCCCGGAAGACGATTTCATGGAGAACAAAAAGATTTATAACTTCGATAATCCGCCGCAGAACCCAAACAAGCACCTGAAAATGCGGGAAGATTTGGTACAAACCGCTTCTGCTTTTACCGGCTATGACAGTCCTACTCCGCTGTTTGACGAAAACTACGAGCCACTTGTAGAACTGATAAAGTTGTTAGAGATGAAGTTAGATAAAAACAGAGATGTTCTGAAACGAATGTTGATTTTTGCTACTACCGATGAATTGATAGATGCGCTTTATCAAAAGAGAATTGAGAAAAAATCAAAATACGATTTGGAATACTAATTTATTTTGTATATTAAATAAGAAACCCGAAGCAATCGCTTCGGGTTTCTTATTTCCGGGAAATCAGCACATCTAGCATTGGCTTTACTCTTTCATAAATAGCATCTAAATCGGTGTGCGGCAAGGGATTTTCTCCTTTGCCCACTTCAATAGTAAATGCCGGACGATGAAATTCTTCCAAAAACCAATCCTTCATTCCTCCACCCACCGCCAACCCCTCCGGCTCCGCAACATGATACCCACTGACCGCCGCCATCGCATTGGCAATCTCTAAGCTATAACGAGGCGTATGCTCCCCGTATTGCCAATAAATTTCTTCTCCCTGACTGTGCAGGACTGCCGCCATGGAAAACTGCTCCCGTCGGCAAAGCTGCGCCAATCCGTGACTTTCCGGTTCGCTCTCCGGATAATACCCTCCAAACCGTGTGGGAGCAAATTCTGTGATTCCGGCTGCGATTTCTCTTTGCCGCAAATCCCGCCACCCTGCATCAAAATTATGGTTTAAATCAACCCCTCTGCCGTTGGCTTGCCAACAATGGGTATCCCCCTTGCTCACACGCCGAACCAACGGCGCAAACCGTCCCGCCTGCGCAATACCGCCTGTTTCAATCGCCACGCCGTCCGGATTCACCATCGGCACAATCGTTACCTGACATGGTAAAATTGGTTCTTTCAACAGCTCCTGCGTGTACCGCATCAACAAATCTGTCGTAAGGTGTTCCATCCCATGTACCGCTCCCGCCAACAGGACCGATTGCCTGCCGCTTCCCAAGTGCAATGCATGAAGGGAGCGTCCAAGCCAACTGCATCCGAACACCTCTGTTTTTAACGATGGGTGACAGCGTTTCAGTTCTATCAATTCTCGCTGAAATTCGGAATAATCCAAAAAATCCCCTCCTCCTTCTGCTTGCTATCTCTAATCTTATGGAGTACAATAGGATTGTATTCCATAAGATTGCATTCCAGAAAGGTTGCGTTATCATGTATGAGCATTTGATTGAACATTGTGTAGAGAAAAATGTGATTTATTCCGGACGAATTATTGAAGTGCGAAACGATACGGTACGGCTGCCAAACGGCAATTTAGCAGGCAGAGAAGTGGTAGACCACTGCGGCGGCGTAACCATTGCCGCTCTCACCGAGGATAACTGCTTGCTGTTTGTGCGCCAGTACCGCTATCCTCACGATGAAGTTTTGTTGGAGTTGCCTGCCGGCAAGTTGGAAAAGGGCGAAGATCCCTTTGAAGCAGGCAAACGGGAATTGCTGGAGGAAACCGGTGCCCTGGGCAAGGATTACCGCTTTATGGGCATTGCTTATCCCAGTCCCGGCTGCTACAAAGAAGAACTGTACCTGTACGCTTGCCGTGTGGCCTCTCTGGGCGAGTATTGCCCCGATGAGGATGAATTTCTCGATGTAGAAAAAATCCCCTTAAACGAAGCCGTAGCCATGTGTATGCGCAATGAGATTCCCGACGCAAAAACACAAATTCTCTTACTGAAGGTTGCACGACTGGTAGAGCAGGGCGAATTATAAAAAAAGCCAAAAGAAAAAGCTCCCGAAAGGGAGCTTTTTTGTTTCTAGTTTAATAAGGAGTATAGATATAATCATAGTCCGGGTCGCACTGGTAAAGCTGGCTGTACAACTCTTTGGCTTTATCCCGATACAAGTTTTTTACCCCCATAGCAGACTCCAGTGTTCCGTTGGTTCCGTCACCCGCCTCGGATTTGATTTTCGCAATGGCATCCTCCAAGCTGTCGTTCCATGCTTTTTGGTCTGCCTCTATTTCTTGCTGACCGTTTCCACAGGTCTGCTTTTCCATCAGCAGTTGATAGGCATGGGAAATTTCAGACTTCCACAAGCCGGCGTAAGTACTTTCCAGTGCAATCATTTCCTGATTGGTGGTTACTTCCTCCGACTGCTGATTATAAGCTGCGTCAATCGGGTTTTCCTCAAACTTTTTTTCAAAAGCCTCTTCTAGTACCGGATCAGACGATTCCGACTCGGTGCTGCTTTGTGCAGCGGAAGATGTGGACTCCGAAGCGGTGCTTTCTGTCTGAGAAGAGGCAGAAGCTACCGGAGCGGTACTGCTCTCTGTGGTAGAAGATTCCCCGCAGCCGGTCAAACCGACGGCCGCTACCAACATTGCGCCGCAAATCAGGGCGATCCATTTCTGTTTCATCAAGATACCTCCTTACAAGTTACTCCTCGTCTTGGGGCAGGATGGCAATGCCCAACTCCTCCAGTTGCTTTTCGTCTACAACGCCCGGAGAATTGGTCATCAGCTCACCGGAGCTGGCAACCTTCGGGAAGGCAATGACATCACGAATGCTCTCGGAATCGGTCATCAACATGACCAAACGATCCAAACCGAATGCCATGCCACCGTGTGGCGGTGCGCCATACTGGAATGCGTCAATCAGATAACCAAACTGTGCGTGTGCAGACTCTGGTGTAAAGCCCAGTGCCTCAAACATGGTTTCCTGCAGCTCCGGATCGTTAATACGGATGGAACCGCCGCCTACCTCGTTGCCATTCAGCACCATATCATATGCCTTTGCGCAAACCTTCTCCGGTGCAGTTTTCAGCATTGGAATATCCTCATCCCGTGGCATGGTGAATGGGTGGTGCTTTGCTACAAAACGATTTTCTTCCTCGTCAAACTCCAACAGTGGGAAATCTGTTACCCACAGCAGATTTGGCTTGCTGGTGTCTGCCAGAGAGAAGCGCTTTGCCAACTCGCAGCGCAGCGCGCCAAGAGAATCAAACACAACCTGCTGCTTCGGGCTTGCAACCAACATGAGAATATCGCCGGTTTCTGCGTTCATTTTCTTCCGAACAGCTTCTACCTCTTCCTCTGCCAAGAATTTCTCAAAGCTGGAAGACTCGCCTTTTTCGGTCAGACGTGTCCAAGCGATGCCCATAGCGCCGTAATCCTTAATCCACTCGGTCAGCTTGTCGATTTCCTTTCGGCTCAGTTGATCGGCATAGCCCTTCAGATTCAAGCCACGAACTGCACCGCCGTTCTGCAACGCATTGGCAAACACACGGAACTCTGTGTTCTTCAGAACATCGCTGACATCAATCAGTTCCAGTCCAAAGCGCAGATCCGGCTTATCGGAACCAAACCGCTCCATTGCCTCTTGGTATGGCAGACGTGGAAATGGTGTTTCGATGTCCACATTCAGCACTTCTTTATAGACACGCTTCATGAAGCCTTCACCAATTGCCATAACGTCATCCGGTGTTACAAAGGACATCTCCAAGTCAATTTGGGTAAACTCCGGTTGACGGTCGGCACGCAGGTCTTCGTCACGGAAACAGCGGGCAATCTGCATATAGCGGTCAAAGCCGGACAGCATCAACAGCTGCTTATACTGCTGCGGAGACTGTGGCAACGCAAAGAAACGGCCCGGGAACACACGAGAAGGAACCAGGTAATCTCTTGCGCCTTCCGGTGTGGAAACAATCAGGTTTGGAGTTTCAATCTCCAGGAATCCGTTGTCATCAAAGTAATCTCGCGCTACCTTAGTAATCTTGTGGCGAGTGATGATTTTCTCCTGCATATCGCTGCGGCGCAAGTCCAAATAGCGATACTTCAGGCGCAAATCTTCCTTTACCTTAGAATGCTCTACAATTTCAAAAGGTGGTGTTTCACTCTTTGCCAAGATACGCAAATCGGTAACAAACAGCTCTACGTCACCGGTTGGAATCTCGCTGTTTTTTGCGGAGCGCTCCCGCAAAGAGCCCTTGGCAGCCAACACGAACTCTGAGCGAATTGCGAAAGCTTTCTCAAAAATTTCTCGATTGGTACCATCATCAAAAGCCAACTGCAAAATACCGCTGCGATCCCGCAGGTCAATAAAAATCAGTTGTCCTAAATCTCTTTGACGCTGTACCCAACCGCAAACGGTAATCTCACTGCCTATATCTTCCATCCGAAGATCTCCGCAGTAATGGGTGCGTTTTAATCCTGTCATTGTATCAGCCATGATTGTGTTCTCTCCTGCTTTTAAATGTATGTATAATCTATGGAATCCCATACAGGGATTCTAAAAAATTTATAATAACGATCGTTCTGTTTTAGAAGGTGAGGGTTTCCATCAGTTGGTTATCCTCATCCATGGTTACACGGGTAACAAAATCCTCAATGAATTTCTCATCCAGTACAATGTCGGAGGTTTCGCCGGTTGCCATGTTTTTCAGCTTTGCAACATTCTGCTCAATCTCCTGGTCACCGATGACCACACTGTATTTTGCGCCAATCTTGTTGGCGTACTTCATCTGTGCTTTCAGGCTTCTGCCGCAAACATCACAAGCGGCAAAAATGGAGCACTCCCGCAGCATGGTGGTGAGTGCAAAGGCTTTTGCCTCTGCCGCTGCACCCATGGATGCCAGATAAACCTCACATTTTTCCGGCTCCGGAAGCTCAATGTCTTGCGCTTCCATAATCATCAGTAAGCGCTCCAAACCGATCGCATAACCCAATGCCGGTGTAGATGCGCCACCCATTTCTTCTACCAAACCATCATAGCGGCCACCACCACAAACGGTGCTTTGTGCGCCCAAATCGGTAGAAACAAACTCAAATACCGTGCGAGTATAGTAGTCCAAGCCGCGCACGATCATCGGATTAACTGTGAACTCTATGCCCGCCTCGGTAAGATACTGCTGTACCTTTGTAAAGTGGTCGCTGCACTCATCACAAAGGTAATCCTTCATCATTGGGGCACTGGAAGCAATCTCACTGCAAACAGGACTTTTACAGTCCAGAATTCGCATCGGGTTGCGCTCCAAACGATCCAAGCAAGTTTCACACAGTTCTTCCTTATGCTCATAGAAGTAAGCCTTCAGTGCTTCATAATACTTTGCACGACATTCCGGACAGCCGATGGAGTTCAACTCCAACTTAATATTTCGCAGACCCAATCGGTCAAAAATGCTGCTGACCATCGTAATCAGCTCTGCATCCGCCACGGGGGACGGTGCGCCGAATACCTCTGCGCCAAACTGGTGAAACTCCCGCAGACGACCCTTTTGGGTATTTTCGTAGCGGTAACAAGAGGTCAGGTAATACAGCTTTACCGGAAAGCCCTCGTTATACAAAGCGTGCTCCAGCATTGCCCGTACTGCACCGGAAGTGCCCTCCGGACGCAAGGTTACAGAACGGTTTCCTTTATCCAAAAAGGTATACATTTCTTTTTGTACTACGTCTGTGGTTTCTCCAACAGAACGCTGAAACAACTCGGTGTGTTCAAATACCGGTGTGCGAACCTCCTGAAATCCGTTCACCGTTGCTTCGCTGCGCAGAATATCCTCTACAAGCTGCCAAGTTTCGCTTTCACCCGGGAGAATATCCTGGGTGCCTTTTGGTGCTTTTGTCAATAATGCCATGATGTTCCTCCAAAATTTCTTCCTGTTTTACTGCAATGATAACATGAAAACGCCCCCGTCGCAGACGAGGGGGGATCATTTAATTTCTAACAATATCTCTCCAATCCAGGTCGCCCCGCTCCAAACCGTGGATCAGGATCTCTGCCGAAGCAATATTCGTTGCAAACGGAATATTGTGCATATCGCACAGACGCAGAAGATTCATATCGTTTGGCTCGTGTGCCTTGGGAGAAAGGGAGTCACGGAAAAATAACAACATATCAATTTCATTGCAGGAGATACGAGAGGCGATCTGCTGTGCGCCGCCTTGTGATCCGGCTAAATACCGCTGAATCCGTAAACCGGTAGCCTCGGCAATCATTTTGCCGGTGGTACTGGTTGCGCAAAGATTTTGCCGGCTTAAAATGCCGCAATATGCAATGCAAAACTGCACCATGAGCTCTTTTTTGGAATCATGGGCGATCAATGCGATGTTCATTTTGAAGTGTGCCTCCTTATTATGGTTGAATCCATTTTAAATTTTATAGTCCCTCCAACCGCCGCAAAGGAATGCGCTCCCCTTGCAGTCGATGCGCAAGACAGTGGATTGCCACCGCTCCCGCTTTCCCCTTTTGTCGGAAGGGTGTTTTTTCATAGTGGGTTGTTTCCGCCAGAGCCTCTGTCATTTCGTGTGCGAGGAACGGATCCTCCGGAACCACTGCCCGCAAGGGAATTCCACAGCGATCAATGACTTCATCCAGGTCGGAAAACGCCCCCTCTTTCCAGAATTGCTTTCGGTGGAACCGATTGATCACCAAACCGGAATGCGCCATTTGCTGTCCCAGCGAGGATGTTCGCAATCGGTCGCAGCAAGCAACGCTTCTCTGCTCCGGTGTGACCACCAATAAGGTTTCGCCTGCTTGTTGTGTGAGTATCCCAAAGCAAGGGCTCCAAAAAGGAACATCTGCGATCACACGGTCATATTCACCGGAAAGCTGAGAAATCCATTCCGCAAGCATGGATTCCCCGGGAAATTCCGCAGAAGTTACAGGGGGGCGGGTTAGAAAAAGGGTAGAAACAGATTGTGCGGGAAAAATTGCATCCGCAAGTGTGCAACGCCCCACAGAAACATCCCCTAAATGATAGGGTGTTTCCTCCCCTGTTTCCAACCATTCTGCCGGACCGCCGCAAAGCAGGTTCCAGTCCAGCAGAAGCGTTTTTTCTTTTAGTAGGGCAAAGGCACAGCCCAGTCCGGCTGCCACCGTCGATTTTCCTGCGCCGCCTGTTGCAGACGACACCACAGTGAGATTGTGTATCATAAAAAATCTACCCTCAAAAATAAAATAAATCGAGTAATTCGATAGCTTTATGCAGTATCATAATACCATAGTTCCCCGAATAATTTCAATAGTTTTTCGTGAAAAATCCCAATTATTCAGGAGATTTCCATAAACTATTCACAATTCATAGACAACTTTCACAGGTTTTTCTTTTGTTTTTTGGTACACTGCTAAAGGAATCCCACACCTGTTTCCATTCTTGCCCAAATTGGCAGAACTTCTTCTCGCTTATAGCGCGTCTGCTCCCGTTGCAATTCCTTCGGTAGAACCGGCAACACCCGGTGTTACCAAGTTGCCATCCTCGTCCAAAACCTTTCCATAAAAATAAGCGTCAAAAATATCCTTTGCTACACCGGTGGAATACACACCGCTGGCACCGTACTCCAAAACGACTGCCACGGCAATCTCCGGATTGTCATAGGGTGCATACCCAATGAAAACCGTGTTATCGGAATGACCTACATTTTCCGCCGTACCGGTCTTTCCGGCAACAGCAATCCCATAGCTGCCAAAGGTAGTAGAAGCCGTACCGGTCTTGCAAACCTCTCGCATACCCTCTTGTACAATTTTTAAGTTACTTTTGGAAACACCCACTGTTTCCACTGTTTCCGATTTTGTTTCAGATACTACCTCTTTGCGGGTGTAATCGGTAATTTTATCCACAATATGGGTCTTTAACCGTGTGCCGTCATTGGCGATTGTTGCGCAATAGGCAGCTAATTGCAACGGTGTAAAGGCATTGTCCGATTCACCGATGGCTGCCTGAATGGTATCACCGGGCTGCCATGTGCCGCCGTTTGTAACTCGATAGGTGGGACTTGCCAAGATTCCTTCACTTTCCCCCAGTTCTACGCCGGTTGTGGTTCCCAAACCATAGCTCTTGGCATACAAATCAATGCTGTCAATGCCCAGTCGTCGTCCTACATCATAGAAAAAAATATTACAGGAGTGACTCAACGCCGAAACCACATTTAAAGAGCCATGATAGCCCATACAGGTTGGCGTATAGCTAGGGGCGTAGTAATTGTACACATGATTACAGGTCACGCGACTTTTCTCGGTAATGATGCCTTCTTCCAATGCTGCGGATGCCACACAAGGCTTAAAGACAGAACCGGGCTTAAAGGCTCCGTTAAATGCCCGATTGAACAGCGGATTCGTTTCATCTTGCAGTAGCTTCGTGTAATAATTCGGGTTCTCTACATATTTTCCTAAATCATATGTTGGATAGGTGGCTGCTGCTAAAATAGAGAAATCCTCTATCTTCAGCACCACAACGCCACCGGCAACACAATCCTCGCCAACGTGTTTTTCCTTCATTTCTTTTCCGTTGGCGGAGGCTGCTTTCACATTCTTCGCCAGAGAAGCCGCAGCTACTTTTTGCAGGTTGGAATCTAGTGTGGTATAAACGGTATTCCCCTGCACCGGTTCTTTGGTTACGGTGGAATTCTTCACCGTACCGTCGCTGTTCAGCTCTAAGGAACGAATACCGTCCTCCCCTCGCAGATTTGACTCAAAGGCATACTCAATGCCGTTCTTTCCCACCACATCATCATAGGAGTACCCCTTTTCTTCTAAGGTTTCAAACTCATCCTTGGTCAGCTTTCCAATCGTTCCTAAAAGATGCGGCGCAATGGTCCCATCCTCATACTGTCGTGTGGTTGTTACCTTTACCGTCACACCGGGCAAGGACTTGGAGTTTTCCTCAATGATAGAAACCGTATCCTTGCTGATGCTATCGGCAAATGTATAGGGCATGGTGGTAGAAAAGGTTTCCATGGTCATGTTATACCGAACGGAAAGCAATCGCAACAGTTCTTCCTTAGAATATTGCTCCTGCTCCACATTGTAAAGGTCACAAAGCTGCTTCACACAAAGCTCTGCGGAGGTATACTCATTCACATTCAAAAAGGATTTGCCCTTCAAAAAAGCAATGGCATCTTCTTTATTTTCTTCAAATTCATAATTGCCATTTTTATCTAATTGAATGGGCAACTCATCATTCCAGGTTTCCTTCCGCTCTTCCATCAATTCCACTAATGTGTGAATGGTAGCATTGGCGTTTTTATCTGTCATATACGGCTTTTCAAAAACGACTTTATAGGCAGTTTTATTGGATGCCAAGGCATTGCCGTCCCGATCTAAAATTTCTCCACGGGCAGCGTCAATGGATACGGTAGATAAAGACGTAGCGTTTGCGATTTCCAAATAGGTATCGCTATCCTTTACCTGCCATTGAAACAAACGCAAGGCGAACACGCCAAATGCCGCAGTCAATAAGGCACCGCAAATCCAATAAGGGGCAGTCCTTCGCCATTTGGATGGTTTCTTTTCCATAAAATGCTCCTTTCGTTGAGAAATAGTTCTAAGCTATCGTATCAATCTTGTGTGACAATCCTGTGAAAAATTGCGCCAAACAAAAAAGTTTTCCACAAACACAATTTTTTCTGTTAAAAACTCAATCGATTCTTCCTACCGCACTCAATCCTCTGGTGAGAAAGTAGATTGGAATAGCGCACACAAACGTATAAATCGCCATTGGAACATAGTGGTGCAGCAGCACATAGCCAATGGTTCCGTACCCCCACACCACATAGAAAAACAGCCAGTGCAGGGAAAATACCAGAAGAATCGTCAGCACCGTCATCATCAGTGCCGATAACAAATTTTTTTGAAATAATTTTCGTACCAGTGCAGCAATCGTATAGCAGGATGCAGCCAAAATCATAGCATGAAATCCGTAGGGTCCTCCTTGGCTGAAATCCATCAGCAATCCGCAAAAGATGCCATAGGTCATCGCAGTCAGTTCTTTCACACCGGTCAAGGCAATCGACACCGCAACACAGACCATCAGCGCAGGCTTTGCACCACCGATAATCGGCAAAACCGCAGCCGTATCTCCGATGAGAAACAGTACAAAAATCTCTAATACAAATACAATTCCAAGGAGAAGCTTCCGGCGTGTTCCTTGCTTCATGAGCCGGTTCCCTCCCCGTTGCTGTCAGAATCAGGAAGGGTATCCCCCTGTCCTGCAAAGTCGGTGATAATCAGCACATCCTTCACATTTTTCACATCCACATAGGGTTCTACCGTTGCATAGAGGGAAACGTCTGTTTGACTGGATTGCACCTCTACTGCTTTTCCAATCAGCAGATTTTTCGGAAAAATTCCACCAATGCCACTGGTTACAATCATATCGCCTTTTTTTACCGTGTTGTCATTTTCCAAATAAGACAGTCGCACCAACCCTTGATCCGCAAGGGCTGCATCACTGGTCAGCACACCGGTATCTCGATTTACTTTGTCGATGGCAGAAATATTGGTGCTTGGCGATAAAATCGTTGTCACGCTGCATTGCATGGCACTGACGGAGGATACCCAACCGACCAAACCGCCTTCTGTAACCACCGGGTCGTTCACCGCAACACCGTCTAAGGTGCCTTTGTCTACCCGAAAGCTGTAATAGGACGCCGCGCCATCCCGCGCAATAACGGAACCGTAGGCAAATTTATAATCCGGATTGGCACTTTTTAACTCCAGAAAATTTTTAAGCTGCTCATTTTCTTGCTTGTACTGATAGTAGTCGGATAGTTGTTTTTGCAACGCTTCCACCTGCGCCCGAAGCTGCTCGTTTTCGGCAGCAAGATCCTCATAGGAGGTTGTCACTCGTTCTGCCACGCCCGACACCGATTCGGCTGCGGCTGCACTGACCTTTTGCATTGGTGTGGTTACTGCGCCAAACAGGTTGGACAGTAAAAAACTGCCGTTATATGCCGTATGTGCCAAAAGCAGCAACAGTGCAATCAGCACCGCTATCAATACTTTAAAACTTTTTGTCTTAAAAAAACGACGCATCCAATCCCCTCGTTTCCTTCCGATTTTGATGATTCTCCTCTCCGAAAGAGGAAGTCTGCCGATAAAAAAAGAGAGCAACCGCTCTCCCTTGATTTCTTATGATCGTTTCCGCCATTTGGAGGAAATGTCCTTTGGCAGCGTCAGCTCCAACCGTTTGCCGGTACCGATCGCAACGCAGTCCAACGGCTCGTCCGCCACCTGTACCGGAATGCTGGTCCGCTGGGAGATCAGCTTGTCCAAGCCCCGCAGCATTGCGCCGCCGCCGGTGAGGGTAATGCCGTAATCAATAATATCCGCAGAAAGCTCCGGCGGTGTTTTTTCCAGTGTAGTCAAGATTGCATCTACAATGGCCTCCACCGGCTCAATCAGCGCTTCTCTTACATCGGTGCCGGAAATAATTGCTTCTCCCGGCAAACCGTCTGCCAAATTGCGTCCCTTGATTTGCATATCGGAGTTTTCGATGTCCTCCAATGGAAATGCCGAGCCCAGCGCAATCTTAATATTTTCTGCGGTACGTTCACCAATCAGCAAATTAAAGCGACGCTTCACATAATTGATGATGGCTTCATCAAAGGTATCACCTGCCACACGCACGGAACAAGAAGATACGATATCGCCTAAGGAAATAACCGCTACTTCTGTGGTACCGCCACCGATATCTACCACCATGCAGCCTACCGGTTCCCCAACCGGAAGATCTGCACCGATTGCAGCAGCCATCGGCTCCTCCAACAGCTCTACATGGTTTGCGCCGGCGGAACGGGCAGCGTCCTCTACGGCACGACGTTCTACTTCGGTAACACCGGAAGGAATACAAACCACGATATGTGGTCGTCCAAAGGCGCTGCTCTTTGTGGTTTGACGAATAAAATGCTTCAGCATAGTCGCTGTAATATCAAAGTCTGCAATGACGCCGTCTTTCAAAGGGCGAACCGCCACAATGGAACCGGGGGTACGACCAATCATTTTTTTCGCCTCGGCACCAACTGCCAAAACGGTATCGGTACGGGTATCTACCGCCACAACGGAGGGTTCCCGCATAACGATCCCCTTTCCCTTCATATAAACCAAGGTATTGGCAGTACCCAAGTCAATTCCCAAATCTCTAGACAATCTGTCCTCTCCTTTCCTCTTTCAAAAAAAACGATGCTGTTCTCTATCTCAAAGTGATTTTTTTGCACGATAGTTTTCCATTGTTATTATAACATAAAAATTTGCATTGGGAATGGGAAACATAAAAAATTTACAACTTTCCCATACTTCTCCCATTGAAACAAAAAGAGTGGCAAACGCCACTCTTTCTTATAAATATCGCTTGTGAATCGGATACCCCATACCGCAACCCACAAAGGCGGCAGCCGTGTAAAAAATACAGTAATACATATATGGAAGCCCGTAGTACAGCAGTGCAGACAGCAAAAACAAAATGCCTAAGGTAACAGGCAAATACACCTGCATTCCAAACTTTACCGTGTACAACATACAGGATACAATGTTGTAAATCGGATTGATAAACAACAGAAGTCCCATAGTTAAAACGGCAGAATTAAAGATGGGCGGAAATACAAAATAAATGATAAATCCCAACCCAATGATTAAGCTATAATACATCCACCGTTTTCGCTCTCTCATGCCTGTTTTCCTACTCCTGTTCCGGGGTTTCCGCTACTTCTTCCGCATCTTCTGCATCTTGTTCCGGTACGTCGGTGACTTCTTCCTCCTCGTGAGGAACACGTGCCAAGGTGACCACCTTGTTTTCTTCTCCATCCACTCGCATAACCAGAACGCCCTTACTTGGACGAGCGCACTCTCGAATCGAACTGGACTCAATGCGAATGATCGTACCGTCTGTAGAAATTAAGATAACATCCTCTTCCTTATCTACTGCCAGAATAGATGCTACATCACCATACTTTTCGGTATGGTAGTTTACCAGACCCTTACCGCCTCTGGACTGAATCCGGTAGTCACTGATTGGCGAGAGTCTGCCAAATCCGGTTTCCGATACGGTCAGTACCAAATGATCCTCGTCCAAGCGACACATTCCGGCAATATAGTCGTCCTCATTCAGTGCCATTGCTTTTACACCACGAGCGGTTCTGCCCATTGCACGAACATCGGTTTCTTTAAAGCGGATTGCCATACCCTTCTTGGTTGCAACCAACAAATCATCGTTGCCGGAGGTCATGGAAACCCAACTCAACTCGTCTCCCTCATCCAAATCAATGGCGATGATGCCGCCCTTTCTGGCAGTGTTGTAATCATTCAGCTTAGTACGCTTAATGATACCGTTGCGGGTAATCATAACCAGGTACTTGTCCTCTTCAAATTCGGAAACACGAATCAAACTGGTAACCTTCTCGTCAGAGGTAATCGGCAGCAGATTGGCCACATTCATACCCTTACTGGTTCGAGAACCTTCCGGAATTTCGTAGCACTTGAGCCGATACACTCTGCCCAAATTGGTGAAGAAGAGTACATAGTCGTGGCTGTTGAGAACGAACATTTCTCTTACCACGTCCTCTTCTCTCCGTTTCATACTGGACACACCTCTGCCGCCACGGCGCTGGGTATGGTAAGCGTCCATTTTCTGCCGCTTCAAATAACCAAAGTTGGTCATGGTCAGAACACATTCCTCTCTTGGAATCAAGTCCTCAATGTCCACTTCTCCGGTTACCGCAGCAATTTCGGTGCGACGCTCGTCGCTGTACTTGGCTTTTACTGCTTGAGCTTCATCCTTAATGATTGCCAGAACACGGCTTTCGTTTGCCAAAATATTCTTAAAGTCTGCAATTTTCAAGCCCAACTCTCGCAGCTCGTCCTCAATTTTCTGCCGCTCTAAACCGGTCAACCGACCGAGCTGCATCTGCACAATTGCTTGTGCCTGAACTTCATCCAAGCCAAATCGTTCCATCAAGGACTGCTTGCCTTCACCGATGGACTTGGAAGAACGAAGAATGGCAATGACCTCATCAATGAAATCCAACGCGATCTTCAGACCCTCCAAGATATGCGCCCGCTCCTCTGCCTTGCGTAAATCAAAGGCAACACGACGGGTAACAACCCCTTGTTGGAACTTGATATATTCCTGGAGAATCTCAATGAGTGTCAAGGTTTTTGGCTGACCGTCTACGATTGCCAGCATGATCACGCCAAAGGTGGTCTGCATTTGGGTGTAGGAGAACAGTTGGTTCAACACCACTTGCGGAGAAGCATCCCGCTTGACATCCACAACCATATACATACCGTCACGGTCAGAGTGATCCTCTACATTAGAGATCCCCTCAATGCGCTTGTCCTTCACCAAATCCGCAATACTCTCGTGGAGTCTTGCCTTGTTTACCTGATATGGTAATTCGGTAATTACGATCTTAAATCGACCGTTTTTCTCCTCCACAATTTCGGTTCTGGCACGAACGGTAATCCGTCCACGTCCGGTTGCATAGGCCGCGCGGATTCCGCTTCTGCCCATGATAATACCGGCAGTTGGAAAGTCCGGACCCTTGATATGCTCCATGATTTCCTCCAATGTGGCATCGGGGTTATCAATCAAAGCACACATACCGTCGATGACCTCGCCCATGTTATGGGGCGGAATATTGGTTGCCATACCAACGGCAATACCGGTGGAGCCGTTTACCAACAGGTTTGGAAAATGAGATGGCAAAACGGTAGGCTGCATCAAACGGTCATCGTAGTTTGGCTCAAAATCTACGGTTTCTTTTTCAATGTCGGAGAGCAATACCTCGGTGAGCTTGCTCATTCTTGCTTCTGTATAACGATAAGCAGCCGGCGGGTCACCGTCTACGGAACCGAAGTTACCGTGACCGTCCACCAGTGGATACCGCATGGAGAAATCCTGTGCCAGACGAACAAGGGCGTCATACACAGAGGCATCACCGTGGGGGTGATACCGTCCCAACACGGCACCTACCGTATCGGCACATTTGCGGTATGCCTTGTCGGAATGAAGTCCGTTTTCAAACATGGTATACAGAATACGGCGATGCACCGGCTTCAAACCATCCCGCACATCCGGTAGCGCGCGGGACACAATGACCGACATGGAGTAGCTGAGGAAGGATTTTTGCATTTCCTTCTCAATATCCACAGGAATCAGCCGGTGATCGGAGAATCCCTCCGCCGTAACCTGCTGTTCTAAATTTTGTTCGTGTTCTTGCATAGTTGTTCACCCTTTGCGTTCGATGACGCGGTTATTTTACAAATGGCTTTGTTGCTTGCAGGAGTCTGCCATGAACCAAATCCCGTTTTCCCTCTGCGATAGAGGAAAGCGGCAAAAGCAGCCACTCCTTCGGTCCGGTATGCAGCACGAGAAGATCATTTTTCTCCTCACACACCACAGAACCATCCAGCGGAAAGGTCCATGGTTCCGATAAGCCGCTCCGTACCGTAGCGGTGTTCGTTCCTAGCGTCATGGTAATGGAATCACCGGTTACAAGCCGATTGCAGGTATTTCGTACTGAAAACAGCACGGCTGCCCAAACCAATCCAATCAAGCAGGCGCAAGCAATGCAGAAAATCATAGCATTGCCGTCGTCCCAAACGATCCACCAAACACCAAAAAGAATCACCAGTCCGGCAAGCACACCGGATTCGATGATTGCCTTAATAAAATTTTTCCGGTAAATCCGAGAAGTTTTTAAGGCACGATAAATGTTGTCTGCTGTCAATGTATAAGAGAACTCCAGCTCGTCGGCAGACCCGACGGCGGAGGAAGTTGATTCGTTCTGATTCATACGATCCCTTTCATCCTCTACAACTGATCTTGTATCTGTTCCGCAAAAATCAGATGGTCGATTACACATCCAAATTCTGCACGTATTTTGCGTTCTTCTCAATAAACTGCCGTCTTGGCTCTACCTTATCGCCCATCAAAACCGTAAAGATTTCATCGGCAGCTTGGGCATCCTCCACACTGACGTGGAGCATGGTGCGGGTTTCCGGATTCATTGTGGTTTCCCACAGTTGCTCGGAGTCCATCTCACCAAGACCCTTATACCGCTGAATCTCATATTTGCCCTCGATTTGCGCGGTAATGGCATCCCGCTCCTCATCGGAAAAGGCATAGGTATGATTGTTTTTTCCCTTTGTAATGCGATACAACGGCGGCTGTGCAATATAAATATTGCCGTTCTCTACCAACGGTTTCATGTAACGGAAGAAGAAGGTCAGCAACAGAGTGCGGATATGGCAGCCGTCTACGTCGGCATCGGCCATAATGATGATCTTGCCGTACCGCAGCTTTGCAATGTCGAATTCATCTCCGATACCGCAACCCAAAGCAGCAACCACCGGCATCAGCTTTTCGTTGCCATAAACCTTATCCAATCTTGCCTTTTCTACGTTGAGCATTTTGCCCCACAGTGGCAGAATTGCTTGGAATTTTCGGTTTCGTCCGCCCTTAGCGGAACCGCCCGCAGAGTCACCCTCAACGATGTAAATTTCAGTTTCTTCTGCGTTGCGGCTTTGGCAGTCTGCCAGTTTACCCGGCAAACCGGCGCCTTCTAAGGCAGATTTCCGGCGCACCATATCTCTTGCCTTCCGGGCAGCCTCTCTGGCACGGGATGCCGCCAATGCTTTTTCAAAAATTGCCTTTGCCGTCTTTGGATTCTCCTCCAAGTAGGTGGCGATTTTATCGCTGACCAAACCATTCACCAAGGTGCTGATTTCCGTATTACCCAACTTCGCCTTGGTCTGTCCCTCAAACTGTGCTTCCTTCAGCTTTACGCTGATGATAACGGTCAAGCCTTCCCGCACATCTTCACCGGACAGATTTTTGTCCGATTCTTTCAGAATGTTGTACTTTCTGGCATAATCGTTCATCACACGGGTCAACGCGCGTTTAAAGCCTTCTTCATGGGTACCACCATCGGTGGTGTGAATATTGTTGGCAAAGGACAGCATCAGTTCATTGTAGCTGTCGGTATATTGCATGGCAATTTCCGCTGTTGCCTGGTCATCCTCTGCCACGGTAGAACAGTAGATTACATCATCGTGAATGACCTCTACTGCTTTTTTCTTGTTGATAAAGGTTACGAAGCTGCGAATACCGCCTTCGTAGTGAAAATTATTTTCGATGGGATTTTCCGGATCTCGTAAATCATCCAGTTCAATCCGAATACCGGCGTTCAAGAAAGACTGCTCTCGCAATCTTGTTTTCAGAACATCGTAATCAAAAACGGTGCTCTCCTTAAAAATTTGTGCGTCCGGCTTAAATCGAACAAAGGTACCGGTATCGTCGGTTGCGCCACGGCACTCCAAATCGGTGACCGCGGCGCCCCGCTCAAACCGTTGAAAATACTGCTTTCCGTCCTTGTGGATTTCTACCTCCAACCATTCGGAAAGTGCATTTACAACAGAGGCGCCAACACCATGCAGACCACCGGAAACTTTATATCCGCCTCCGCCAAACTTACCGCCGGCATGAAGAATGGTAAAGACAACCGTAGCAGTGGAAATACCCATTTTCGGGTGCAGTCCCACCGGAATACCACGGCCGTTATCCTTTACGCTGATAATATCGTCGGGAAGAATTTGCACTTCGATGCGATCACAAAATCCTGCCAAAGCCTCGTCAATGGCGTTATCTACAATTTCATACACCAGATGGTGGAGACCCCTTGGTCCGGTGGAGCCAATATACATACCGGGACGTTTACGAACCGCCTCCAGTCCTTCCAGAACCTGAATTTGACTTTCGTCATAATTCTGGTTCACATGTGTCATTTCATTCATATCACTCATGGTCAAATGCTCCGTTTCTGTATGCTGTGATTCCGATTATCCGCATTATTTCTTCTTCGGCGGTTGGAATTGGGTGGTTTTCTCCCGCTCCAGGGAAAATTGATTGGTCGATGACTGCGGTGGTTTCTGCTGTGTGGAATGTTTTTGCCCCACCAGCTTGGTTGGCGTCAGCCGCACAAAAAAGGGCGACAGCACTGTAAAGATAAAAAACGGCACCAACATTACCGGCAAAAAAGCCAAGTGCACACTGCCCATAAACATAAAGATTAGCAGTAAAATTGCGGCAATGATGGCAGAAAACAGTCCCATCCAAAGAATCGGTCTTGCTAACTTTACATCGGAAAATCCACCGCAGCTATCACAGCGAAATTCCCCTTTGGATTTAATGCTCCAAGCATAAAAAGGATTGATTCGTTTTCCGCAATGAGGACATTGCGGCAGGGCGAATCCGCCTTGTTGCGTCGATTTAGTAGTTTGTTGTTCCATACGATCGCTCCTTTCCGGTTTATCTTAAAACCACATATCTAAAAATACGTCTTTATCATAATGCAATCCCGCGGAAAAAATTTGTCCTTTTTCGTAAGGTGGATGCGGAAATTTGAGAAATATAGACGGTTACTCCGTCTTTTTTTCTTCGTTTAGAGGGGGGTTCACTGCACACAACAAACGTTTTGGGCAGTTCCATAGAAACATTCACGACCCGCCCCTGTTTTTCCGCCTGAGTAAGATAATTTCGTGTAAATTTTGAAATGGTGCAATTATCCAAATCAAAAATACCCAAAACCGTATCGGTTCGGACAACGGTATCCTGTCCCAAATGAAGATACATTGTGTACACCTCCCTCCCATTATTTTGCGATTTTCGATTCTTGTGTAACCGTTCCGTCTGCTACAAAATAGACACTGCCGTTTTGCAAAATTCGCACCACTTCCGGATTGCAGCAGGTTAAGAAAATCTGTTGATCTTGAATGCGATGCAGCAGGTAATCCTGTCGATCAGTGTCCAATTCGCTCATGACATCGTCTAACAGAATGACCGGTTTTTCTCCCGTTAATTCTTCCAAAACGGCAGCTTCCGCCAACTTAAGAGAGAGCACCACAGACCGCTGTTGTCCTTGAGAGCCGTACAATCTTGCCGAGATACCATTGATAGAAATCTCCAAGTCATCTCGATGGGGTCCCACGGAAGTATGTCCCAGTAGCAAATCATTCCCTTGGCAGCGTTCCAATTTTTCCAGGAATACAGATTCTGTGATCGGTTCTTCATCCGGAACAATCGTGCTGTAAGACATCGTTAAAACCTCGGTATCTTGGGATAATCCGCTATAAATCTCTTTTGATCGGGACTCTAAAAACTGAGTCATTTCTCGACGTTGCCGGATCAGCGCCACTCCTCGCTCTGCAAGCGCCTGATCCCAAATTTCCAATGTGGATTGTAAAGAAGGTTGCTTGGAAACCTCTTTCAGCAAGGTATTCCGCTGTTGAAGTGTCCTCTGGTAACGGACAAAATCCTTTGCATAAGAAGGGCGACTCTGGCATAACACCGTATCCAAAAAGCTGCGGCGCAATGCCGGTCCGTTCTTCACCAAGCCGAGATGCTCCGGCGAAAAAATCACACTGCAAAATTTTCCAATCAAATCTGCGCCGGTGCGTTTTTCTACACCGTTAACAAAAAATTGCCGTTTTTTTCCCGTAATTGTCAGGTCAATCGTTTGCTCTCGCCCTTCGCTGAAAAATTGCAGCGATAATTTACACGTTGCTTCTCCAAAACAAATCAGCTCCGGATCTTTGACTCCTCGAAAGGAATGTCCTCCGGTAAACAACCACAACGCTTCCAATAAATTAGTTTTCCCTTGTGCGTTTTTGCCATAAATCACATTAACATTTGGAGAAAATTCTATGGTCTGGTGGGACAAATTACGAAAATTTTCCACAGTTACCGCTAAAACATTCAAAGTGCCGCAACCTCATAAGTTACATTTTCGTATTCGGCAAAATCGCCCGGGCGCATTTTTTTACCTCGCATTGCGCAAGGTTCACCGTTGACTTTTACCAACCCGTCTTGAATTACCAGCTTAGCTTGTCCGCCGGTATCCACAGCGCCTGCAAATTTCAACAATGCGTCCAGTCGAATAAATTCCGTGTCAATGGAGATGGTTCGTTTTTCCATAACTTTTGCCACCTTTTTTGTTAATAATCTGCTTTTAATCGCACCGGAAGTACCAAGAACAAGAATTCTTCACTGTCTTTCGGCGTAATTAACATTGGGCTGATTGCCCCACTCAGAGAAATTTTAACTTCGTCGCACTCACTGTTCCGCAAGGCGTCTAATAAATAGCGATTGTTGAAACCCATTTCCAGGGATTGTCCCTGAATGTGCGCCGGGAATCGGTCATTTGCCCGACCGATTGGAGTGGAGCAAAACAGTCGAATTTCATCGTTCTCAAAAATACAACGAATCGGACTTTTCAGCCGATCGGTGATCAGCAGAGAAACACGTTCTACACTTTCCACAAAATCCCGAACTTTTACGGTAATTTCTGTTGTTTTTTGCTTTGGAAGCGCAGAATGATAATCGAGAAATTCGCCTTCCAGTAAGCGAGATACTAAGGTGTAATTGTCTAAAGTAAAGACGATATGTCTGGTTGCGATGTGGAGGGTAACGGTTTCATCTCCGTCATCTTTCAACAATCGCAGCAATTCGGAAAGGGTTTTGCCCGGCACTACGAAGTTGGTGTTTTTTGAACAGTTCATTTTTTCCTCTCGAACGGCTAATCGGTAACCGTCAACGGAGACCAGTCGAAAACAATCAGGACAAAGTTCAAAAAGTGTGCCGGTGTGAATCGGTTTTGCGTCATTTTCGGCTACGGCAAAAATAGTTTGACGGATCATATTTTTTAACATTCCCTGGGGAACAGTGATGGCATCTTCATCGTGAACAGTGGGAAGATCCGGATATTCTTCCGCAGGAATACCGGTAATTGTGAACGTGCTTTCTCCGCTAACAATGGTCATGCGGTTGTTGTCATCCACAGAAATGGTTACTTGGTCGTTCGGTAATCGACGTACAATATCTCCGAAAAGTTTTGCGCTGATAACAATTTTTCCTGGTTCTTCAACATGGCTTTGCAAAACAGTTGTCATACCCAGTTCTAAATTGTAACCGCAAAGGGTAACTGTTTCTTCCGATGTTTTTAACAGAATACCCTCTAAGGACGGAATTGTGGATTTTACGGAAACAGCTCTTTGCACATTGGTAACAGTTTCCACTAATTGATGTTTATCGCAAGAAAATTTCATTGTGGAAAAATCACGCCTTTCGTAAATGGAGTTGGCTTTCTCCCTGCACAAAATATAGGGTAGAAAGTATATGTTTAATTTAGCAGTCTTAGTAGGGGGCGATGAAATGTTGAAAACTTTAAATTTTGGGAGAACCATGGGAATTTTCAACATTTTTATTTCAAAACCGGAGTGTTGAGAATTTGTGGAAGAAAAATTAAAAGTATTTTCTTTCAACAAGTCCGTTTAAAAAGGGATGTTGAAAGTTTAAAACTTGTTGATTGTTTCCCGCAAAAAATTCCACAATTTGTCAACAAAAAAGCAGCCCAAAATCCCGTAACTGCAAGATGAACTGGATATGGAACCGAAAAAATGATTTGCTGTTTGTTCCATTCAGAGAACGAAACTCCCCTTGTTTGATAAAACTATCGAAAGGGGAGAACGTTGTTCTGGTGTGAGATTGCCGGGGATCATATCTCGAAAGGAGTTAACGATTTCGGATATTTTTAATGATATCACTCACGGTATTTTTTGTTTTTGGATCTTTTTCCATCAGTTCTTCCGCTTGCTGAACGGAGTAAACCATGGTGGAGTGGTTGCGGTTTCCGAATTCTTTTCCGATGTACTCCAAAGGTTGTTGGGTAATTTCCCGCACAACATAAATTGCAATTTGTCTTGCTCTGGAAATATTTGCCTGCCGCTTGGAGGAACGAATATCTTCGGTGGTGGTGCCGTATGTGCGGGCAACCTCATCAATGATTTTTTCAATGGTAACCGGTGCCGGCTGATCATTATTGATAATATCGCTGATCGCTGCTTGTGCCGATTGAATGCTCGGCGGAACGCCGGTCAGTTTTTGTTGTGCTTGAATTTTCTTTACGGCACCTTCCAACTGACGAATGTTGTTTTTGAGTTTTTTTGCAATATGATCTGCAACTTCATCCGGCAAATCAATATGCAGCAGTTCCGCCTTTCGGCGAATGATCGCAATTCTTGTTTCAAAATCCGGTGGCTGAATATCAGCGGTCAAGCCCCACTCAAATCGACTTTGCAAACGCTCTTCCAAGGTTGCAATGTCTTTTGGCGGACGGTCGGATGTGAGTACAATTTGCTTTTTGGTTTCATACAATGTATTGAATGTATGGAAGAATTCTTCCTGAGTAGATTCTTTACCGCCGATAAACTGTACGTCATCCACCAGAAGCACGTCGGCTTTCCGATATTTCTCTCGGAATACCGGTGTGGTACCTTGACGGATGGATTCGATCATTTCGTTGGTAAAATCGTCACCTTTTACATAAACAATCTTTGCATTGGGGTTGTTATCTCCAACCGCCTTTGCAATTGCATACAAAAGGTGGGTTTTTCCTAAACCCGGATTTCCGTAAATAAAGAGAGGATTATATAGCATAGCAGGCTTTTCTGCTACGGCAATGGCTGCCGCATGGGCAAATTTGTTGGAGGAACCCACAATAAAGGTGTCAAAGGTAAATTCGTAATCATCCTTTTGAACCGGTGGGAGCAGCTCCGACTTTTTCAGCTGCTGTTGATCGGTAATGTATTCGATAGTAAAGGTGGAACCGAGAATCGCCATAAAGGCTTCGTTGAATAATTCGTTATAAGACTTAATCAACAGGTTCCGATGAAAGTCCGTAGGAACCTGCAGGGTGATTACACCGGTGCCAAAATCCAATGATACCGGTTTGATGCACTCAACCCAAGTGCTGTATGCAATGTCACTCAAATTGCCGGTTTCTCTGCAATATTGACAGACGGAATCCCATACTTGTGAAAATGATTCCATAAAGGCTTCGTTCTCCTTCCTTGTAAGTATTAATTTTAAAAATCCTTATAAAAGGTTGCTCCGCTTATTCATAAGCGTGTTTACTTGAATCCTGTTTTTCCGGAGAATTTTCCCGTAAATCAAGAAAATGGTACGGTAAAAAACAAGATTCCATACCAAGTGTTATTTTAGCACAAACCTTTTGACTTTTCAACGATTTTTCAACAATGGTCGAAAGGGGAATTTTTCCGCCACCTTCGACTGTTTCGACACGGAAAACCCAATAAATTGTGGTTTTGAAATTACAAACCACAATCATGGTTTAAAACCTTAGAGAACCTGACAAAAAATGCAGCAAAAGCACCAAAAAAATTTATAAAACAATCAGAAATTTTCTCTTTTCTTTTTTTTGATTGTGTGGTATACTCAATGAGTGTAAATTGATAAGTGTGACTTTGCAGCGCAGTTTCCGCAAACCTGTTTTTTGACCGACACCGCCGGAAACGCTGCGGCATCATGCGAAATTGCAAGGTTTTACCCGAAAGGAGGGTTATTCTATGCTGAGAACATACCAGCCAAAGAAGCTCCACAGAAAAAAGGAGCACGGTTTCAGAAAAAGAATGGCAGACCGCAACGGCCGTAAAGTTTTGGCTCGTCGCAGAGCAAAGGGCAGAAAGCGCTTGAGCCACTAAATGAGCGAAAGAAGGCCACAACTGTTCGTGGCCTTTTTCTTTACTCCAAAGTTTCAGATTGAGAAGTTCGTATGCTGCCCAACAGGGCGGAAATGGATGGTTGACCATGGAATTGCAAGCAAAATCCGTTGCCGGCAGACCGGCAAAGCGGTATAAGATTGTTGCCGTTAATGAAAATAGGGATTTTAAGAGAGCCTATGCAAAGGGGAAATCTTCGGTTTCTCCCATGTTGGTGACTTATCATTCTAAAAATAGAGGCAAGCATTTGCGGGTGGGGATTACTGCCAGCAAAAAAATCGGCAATGCCGTGCAGCGCAATCGTAGCCGTCGTGTAATTCGGGCAGCGTTTCAATCGTTGTTGCCGAGAATGGACAAGAACCGAAATCTCGATCTGATTTTTGTGGCACGGGGAAAAACACCCTTTGTCAAAAGCACTGCGGTACAAAAGGTAATGGAAAAACATCTGAAGGAGGCGGGAATTCTGCGATGAAAAAGTTACTCATCCAGTTTGTCCGATTCTATCAGGTCGCCATTTCGGCCAAGCGTCCGCCTTGCTGCAAATATATGCCTACTTGCTCCGCATATGCCATTGAGGCATTGGAGCGGTTTGGTGCTTTCAAGGGTTCGGCGTTGGCAATTTGGCGGATTTTGCGGTGTAATCCCCTTAGCCGAGGTGGCTATGACCCTGTCCCTGAAAAAAAGTGAAAAAGAACGATTCTGGGAAAGTGGTAGGATTTACCGCTTTCCGCTAGGATTTAAGGAGTGCGCCAATGGATATTTTTAACTTTTTAGGCAGCATTTTCGGTTATGTTCTGTATTTCTTCTACTCCATCGTACAAAACTACGGTTTGGCGATCATCGTCTTTACGATTTTGGTCAGAGCCGCCATGTTCCCACTGAATATCAGACAGCAAAAATCTACGGCAGCGTCCGGTCGGATTGCGGAAAAGCAAAAAGAGCTGCGGGAAAAATATGGCAACGATAAGGACAAGTATCAAGAAGAGGTGCAGAAGCTGTACGCCCAAGAAGGCGCCAGCCCCGGAGGCGGATGCGTTACCATGCTCATTCCCTTCCCGATTATGCTTGGCTTGTACTATGCAATCGTTTACCCATTGTCCAATGCGCTGCATCTGACGGCTTCTTCTATCAATGCAGCCACCACCATGCTCAGTCAGATCCCGGGTATCAGCTCTTCCTTCTCCAGCCGGTTTGTACAGATGGAGATCGTTAAGAACTTTGACACCCTGAAGCCATACCTCAATCAGGTTTGGACCAACGATGAAATTGCCAGTGTGGACAAGTTTGCAAACAGCTGTAACTTCCTTGGTTTGGACCTGCTCCAAACACCTTGGGGCGGCCCGGCTGTTCTGTGGATTATTCCGATCCTGTGCTTGCTCATTTCGGTAGGTACACAGGTTTACTCTTTGTTTACCAACGAGGCAATGCGGAATCAGCAGGGCTGCATGAAGGTTTCCCTGTTGCTCATGCCGCTGTTGACCGCTTATCTGGCATTGACCATGCCGGGTGCAATCGGTTTCTACTGGGTAATTTCTAACATCGCTACTTTTGCACAGGTATTTGTTACCAACAAATTCTTCAGCAGAGAGCACGTTTCTGCCAACAAAGAAGCCCGAAGAATCGCCAGACGAGAACTGGAAGAAGCCAATGTGCCGGAAATTCCGTTGTCTGAGCGAAGAACGATTACCGCCGAGAATGTGCGGAATCAGGGAACGGCAAACAACAGCCAAAAGAAAAAGAAGAAAAAATAAGATGTTGTATAAAGGAGCGTTTGACCGTTGAGGAGAGAAGCAGTAGCAACGGGTGATACCGTCGAAAAGGCATTTGCCAATGCGTGTGAAATGCTGGGTGTCGCAGAAACAGAAGCGGAGTGTGAACTTCTCGAAAAACCAACGAAGAAAACTTTCGGATTATTCGGCGGAAACCCGGCAAAGGTTCGGGCTATTGCACGAGAAAAGAGTCCGTCAGAACGGGCAGCGGATTATATGTGTGACGTAATTACCGCAATGGGCGTTACAGAAGCAACCGTGACCGTTCGGGAGGAACGAGAGGAAGATTCGGAGCTGGAAATTAACGGCAACAATGTACGAATGATCATCGGACACCGTGGAGAAACACTGGATGCGCTGCAATATTTGGCGTGTTTGGTGGCGAACACCGAGAAGGATGGGTACCACAGAGTAACATTAGATGTGGGAAACTATCGGGAAAAGCGGAAGGAAACATTGGAGCAGCTGGGCCGCAAAATGGCACAGAAAGCATTGCGTACAGGTCGTCCCTGTGCGCTGGAACCAATGAATCCGTATGAACGGCGAATCATTCATGCAGTGGTGCAAGAGATTGACGGCGTTGTTTCCTGGTCAGACGGCCAGGACCAAAAGCGACATATTGTGGTAGGTCCGGAGGGTTCCGAGCGAATCCGTCGGACAGCTCGCAAGCAGAAAAGTTAAAAAACCGTGGCTTTAAGCCACGGTTTTTTTCTTTGCCCTAAAATTCCGATTTCAACCATTTTTTAAAAGCGTGTGGAAAATTACAAAATCGCCTAATTTTATTTTTACCACAGATAGAAAAGAAGAAAACAGGATAGATTTTCTATTGACAATACAGCTGTTTTTGGATATATTATACATAATAGGGAGTTCTTGGAAATTTACAGAAAGGAGGAACAGTAAGCCAAGAACCCACTCGAATTATGAATACGGAAAACATCTCGAACGAATATGGAAAGAAGAATGACAAGAAAAATTGCAGCAAACCAATCTTATGGAAGAGGAGATGTACCATGAAAAAACAGATGATTCTCAAGCGCATTGCGCCTATTTTGGTGGTGTTTTGTATTTTTGCTACCGTTTTACCCACCACGGTATTTGCGGCGGATACCCCTAAGATTACCCTAAAAAGCGGTGAGGAGGCACCTTCTACAATTTATACAGAGCACAGATATACCTTAACGGTAAAAGGGGAAAGGGTAAAGTTTTACACCTCTAATAAAAAGATTGCCACCATTGGTGTGACTACCGGAAAAATGAGCGTAACCGCACCCGGAACCGTGACCATTACAGCAAAAAATGTAAAGACAAAGAAAACGATTGCAACGAAAACCTTTACGGTAAATCAGCGAGCAAAGAGTATTTCCACCAACAAGCGTGAAGTTTATCTTTCGGAATACAACGAAAAGGAAGTGATTCAAGCGGCACTCACTCCCACCACTTCTACTGATGTCGTACGGTTTTTCAGTACCAATAAAACTGTTGCAGCAGTTGGTTTGACCAACGGAATAATTCGGGCAAGGGAAAAAGGACACGGCCAGATTAAAGTGTATGCTAAAGCAACTAGGGGAACAGCAAACAGCAGTGAATATAATAAGATCGCAGTGGTGGATGTGTATGTAGGGGCTTATATGAAAAAAGTGGAGCAGGACGGAAAATATCTTGCAGTCAGCTTTAAGAGTGCTTCTGTTCCCAAAACAACTCCGGAGGATTATCGTCTTGTAAACAAAGCAACCAAACAAGAAATCCCTGTAAAAAATGTAAGTATTCGGGATGGAAAAGCCGTATTGGAAATGACAGAAGAACTTCAGATTGGCGAGGAGTACATGCTGCATTGTGGAGAAACTTCCCTTCCAATTACCTTTGCCCCATACGGAGTTGGAGATTTGCGGCTGAAGTATGGAAAAATTATAGGTGGTCCGATGTCCCTTACAGTGCAGACTTTTGCCTCTGAAAATAGCGTGATGCCATTGGACGAGTACGATTTGAATGATCTTCCAAGGAATATCAAAGCGTCGATTCAAACGGAAAACGGTTATGTAACAAGCGATAACAAGCTGGTACTCCGTCAGTTTGGTGATACCGCAACGGTAACAGCCACCTACCACACCAACCGGTGGAACGCAAAGGGAGAAGAAGAGGGGAATATCACCAAGGAATTTACCATTACTGCCGATGAAAATGCATTTATAAACTATAAAATAGAGCGGGTGGAGTATACCTACACCGGTACCTCAGAAGATTATATTACAGTTCAACTAAATTATCCACTCAACCAAGATTATAGAGTTATGATGGGGTGGCCGAAGTATTTTCAATTACAAATACACCCTCCATATCCTCCCTCTGATAGCAATTGGTCTAGGAACTATATAGTTTATAGTACCAAGAGAGTTGGGGAAGGTAATCGTATTGTAATAAGCTTCCCATCAGACCTATTATATGATGGCGGAACCTATGTATTTCGGGTGTTTCGTTTTGGAACAGCCCTGAGTCATCAGTCGGAACCCTTCACCATTCACAAGCGAACCTACTACCCATCGGCACCGACTCCAACCCCAACACCGGATGGACCTACCACCGATACGGATGGCTCCGATAAAGATGATACAGGGGATACGATGCCTCCAACAGACGGAGATGACGACAATAACGGTGATACACCTCCAACAGATAGAGATGACGACAATAACGGTGATACACCTCCAACAGATAGAGATGACGACAATAACGACAATACCCCTGCAACGGACAAGAAATAAATTCTGCAAGCCACCCTTCGGGGTGGTTTTTTCAACAGTCTTTGAAAGTTCTGTGGAAAAAATAGAATCTTTTTTCATAAAATACATCACAAACAGAATGATCTGTATCTCATATTTAAAAAAAATAAAATACGGGATAGAATTTTTATTGACAATGCAGTTTATTTTGGATATGTTATACATAGGAGAAGATTCTTGGAAATTCACAGAAAGGAGAAACGATAGGCCAAGAACCCCCAAAATTATGAATACAGAAGGAAAAACAATCTCAATCATCTAATCACAAAGGGAGATGTACTATGAAAAAGCGAATATTTTTAAAGCGCATTGCGCCTATCTTGGTGGTGTTTTGTATTTTTGCCACCGTTTTGCCGGCGACAACGGCAATGGCAGCCTCGAAAATCACCCTGAAAAGCGGTGCGGCGGCACCTTCTACGGTTTATGCAGGGCATAGCTATACCTTAACGGTAAAAGGGCAAAATGTAAAGTTTTATTCCTCCAATAAAAAGGTTGCCACGATTGGTGTGAGTACCGGTAAAATGAAAGTATTGTCACCGGGAACGGTGAAGATTACCGCTAAGAGTACCAAAACAGGCAAAGCAGTTGCCGTCAAAACCTTTAAGGTGAATCAGAGAGCGACAAGCATTACCACAAACAAAAGTGAACTTTATCTATCAAAAGGCAGTACCGACACCCTTGTTGCTACAATAAAGCCGACGACCTCCACCGATGTGATTCGTTTTTACACCGATGATAAAAATATTGCAACGGTTGGTGCTACTTCCGGAAAAGTTACTGCGAAGAACAATGGTAAGGCTACCATCAAGGTGTATTCCAAAGCAACTAAGGCAACAGCAAACAGCAGTAAATATAATAAAGTTGCCACGGTAACGGTCTATGTAGGCGATTATATCGAGTCTGCCGATTCTGATAACGACTATGTATTTTTGAAATTTAAGGGCAACAATGTACCGGATACCAAGGCAAGCGATTACAGCATTGTGCATAAGGAAACAAAGGCAACTTTCTCTGTGAAGTCTGTGTCTAAGCAAAACGGTCAAGTTGTTTTGCAATTGAATACAAAATTGCAAGATGGAAAAGAGTATACTGTAACGTATGGAGACTACTCCTCTGCGGATTTTACCGCTTGTGACGGCAGCGTAAAGGATGTTCTCATTACTCCGTTGGAAATTGTCCCCGGAAAAGCAACACCGATCCGTGTGCAAACCATGACGGCAAAAGGCTTGGCGCCGATCAATACCTATTTCCTAGGGGAACTGGCAGGCAAAGGATTAGAATATCGGTTAGAATCGATCAGCAGCGGCGGATATGTCAGCGGAAATAAATTATATCTGAGTAAAGAAGGCGACAACGCAAGATTTAAAGTAACCTATCATACTTACCGCTATGAGGGCGGCAAAGAAGTGGGTGTGATTGAAAAAACCTTTATCGTTACTGCAAAGAAGGACGCCACAGAGCCGGAGCCGGAACCCATTACCTATGAAGTAAAGCAGCTTTACTACACCTATACCGGCGGCGCCGATGACTATGTGAGTGTCATTTTCAATGAGGATTTGCCACAAGACCTCAAGCTGAAAGCAACCGATTTTTACGCATTTAAGGCGCCGACCATTGTAAGAGCAACCGATGTGGTTGTCAGCGGAAACCGTATGGTGATTACCATGCCGAGCAGCAGTTTGGTGAACGGAACCACCTATACACTGGCTTGGAGAAATAGCCCGATTTTCCCAAATCAACCCTTGGGAACCTTTATCGTTTCTAAATATGTATATTACCCGCCGGCACCGATTCCATACAAGGCAGAGCTTTCTTGCATCGCTGAGAATAAAGAAAGCGTGAACGGTATCAGAATCACACTGAACAAACCGTTGCCGAGCGACCGTACATTAGATACAAGTGACTTTACCATTCAAAAGAAAGTGTCTGAATCAGAGGGAGTTTCTTCCGAAAGTACCTCATCAGAAGTTCCTGCGGAACAAGTAACGATAACAAAAGTATCCAAAGGCGCAGATGGAAAAACCATTGACTTGACAGTAGATGGCAAGCTGGAAGTTGGTGCTAACTACACAGTATCTTGGAAAAACAGCACCGTTTTGGATAAAGAGGTTGTAGGCGATATTACCATAAAGCGGTATACAGCACAAATTACCAGTAAGGTTCAGGATAACGGTTATACTTGGGTTGCAGCAATATTTGATGAACCGGCACCGGATTCTTTTGAGGCTGCTGACTTTGTAGTAAAAGATCGTTCCGGAAATATGATTGAAATCGCTTCAAGGGGAAAAATGACCAAAGGCGTAAATTTACATATTAAATCTGATAATCTGACAGATGGAACTTATTCAGTATTTTGGAAAGGACAGTATTTAGGTGAGTTTACCCATCAGACGTTGACGGTAACCAATGTTAGTTATGAGAATGCGATATTTTCTTTTGGTGAGCATAGTTTTCCGGAACCAGGAAACTATATTGTAATCTCCTTTAAGGAAATCCTGCCTGACGGATTCTCTCCGAGCAGTAGTAAATTTACTGTTGAAAAAAGCGACGGAATTTTGATAAAACTGAATAATTCTGTACTAGTAGATCGTGACAACAACAGGATTGGACTACTGCTAAGCGGTGAAACATTGGAGGACGATACTTATACCGTAACATGGAGCAACACTTCGGGAATTATCCCTGGGTCAAAAAAATTTACCGTGGAGAACGGTAAAGGAGTTTCTCTAACCTCTCTTGAAAATCACAATGAATCCAGTGTGGATGACACCGTTTCGGAATAAAATCAAAATTTAAGCATAACAAAAGACCACCCTTTCGGGTGGTCTTTTTCAACAGGATTTTAAATTTTTGTCAAATACTGTCCGGCAACATAATAATACTTGCCGTCCTTTTTAATTTTGAACCATTCCATTCCGTTGGCAGAGCGGTTTGCGCCCTTTACCACATAAACGGTTTCGCCGTCATAAAGGGTGCCTTTTACGGTGCCGGCATAGCCGGGAGCAGCACGGTACTTTATATCGTCGGTTGCTTGGTATTTTACCAAGGTTTCATTAGATGCGTTGTTGTTATTGTTGTTGCTTGTGGACTTATTTTCGTAGGATGGAATTTCATAAGTTACCTTTGCCAGTGGGGTACCCATCTTCTTGGAAGCAACCGGGTCGGTTGGGTCCCAAGTCATGCCGTTGCCGTATTGCAGATCCGGAATCTTTGGCTTGGAAAGGTAGCTGATAGTGGACTGGGAATCGGTGTTGGTGATGGTGGTTTTAATGCCATTTCCGCCTGCGTGATCATAGACCCATTTTTCATCCCGAACCAACAGACGGATGCAGCCGTGAGAAGCAGGAGAGCCAAGGGTGTAGTAGTCGTATTCCGGTACGTTATACTCGTTGGCTTGGGCGCATGGAATGGAGTGGAAGAAAATTCCCTCATACACATGAACGCCGTATTGACCCCAGGACGGACCCATCAGTTCCTGCCACTTAGTTGTTTTGTTAGAGTAGTAAACGCCGGTAGGGGTAGGGGTGCTTGCTTTACCCGGAGAGCAAATGAATTTTACGGCAGCGATGTTGGTTACGCCGTCTTTGCCGGTAGCCAGAACGGTAACGGTGCATTCTTTGAGGCTAACCACCAGTTCATAAGGACCGGTGACATCGGAGCGATTGCGAACATCTTCGGACAGAACGCCCTTACTGCTGAAGTAGTAGCGATATTTTCCGAGCTTTTTCCAACCGGTAGCGGCAGCGCCGTTGGACTGGAGATAATACCGATTGCTGCCTCTCCGTGTCCAAACGCTGCTTTCCATTGCGCCGTTGGTATCGAAGTGATAAATTTTGTTGCTGATGGTTTTCCAACCGGTGCGCATTTCGCCGCTCTTGCCGAAATAATAGGTTTTGTTATTGATAGTTTTCCAGTTTTGCTGTACGGTGTAGCTGCCGGTAAAGTAGTATGTTTTTTGGTTGATGGTTTGGAACCCTTTTTTGCGGAGTTGTGCGCCGGAATTCTGGAAGTAATATTTTTTACCGTCAATGGTTCTCCAGCCGGTGCGCATCTCACCGCTGTTGCCAAAATAATACCGCTTGCCGTCGATGGTGCGCCACATGGTACGCATTTCGCCACTATTGCCAAAGTAGTATTTTTTACCGTTAATGGTTCTCCAACCGGTGCGCATCTCACCGCTGTTGCCAAAATAATACTTCTTACCGTCAATGGTGCGCCACATGGTTTCCATAACACCGTCTTCGTCAAAGTAATATTTTTTGCCATCGATGGTTTTCCAACCGGTAACAGGATTTCCTTCGCTGTCTGCATAGTAGCGGCTGCCGTTTCGGGTGTTCCAGCCCGGTTTCAGCGGTTCAGCAGGCTCACTGGGTGTTTCCGATGAATCGGAAGAATCCGGTGTATCCGATGTGGTTCCATCGGAGGTGGTGGAATCGGTGGTATCAGTAGAAGAGGTTGTTTCGTTTGTTGTTTCCGCTGCGGAAGCAACCGTAGCACAACCCAAGGAGGCGCTGGCACACAGCGCAAGGAGTAAGGCGAGCAGTTGTTTCTTTTTGTTTTTCATAAGGCATTTCCCATTCCTTAACATAAAAATCAACCCAATGTTGTGTAATTTCATTATAGCGGAAACCTACTGGGAAATCAATGAAAATCAGTGGGAAATTCCGGGGATTTTTATGAATAAAAGATAACAGGAAAAAAGGCAGCGACCCCTGTGATTTTTAATGCAATTTTTCCCTTGATATGGTACAATAACAAAGAAAAAGAAAGAGAAACGTCACGAAAGGAGAATTGAATCATGAGTAAAACCTCAGAGGAAAAAACGATTGCCGCCATTGCCACAGGACAATCGCCGGGCGGAATCGGCATTATCCGTATTTCCGGCAGCAATGCACGGCAAGTGGCGCAGAAGGTATTTCGCTCCAAGAGTGGACGATCCCTGTTGGATGCAAAGGGATATACGGCGCAATACGGTCATGTGTTTGAGGGTGATATCCTGTTGGATGAAGCAGTGGCATTGGTATTTGCCGAGCCTGCCAGTTTTACAGGAGAAGATGTGGTAGAGCTTTCTTGCCATGGGGGCATGGTCATCTTGAAAAATGTGCTGCGGGCAGTATTGTCTGCCGGTGCTGCGGCAGCCGGACCGGGTGAATTTACCAAGCGAGCTTTTCTGAACGGCAAGCTGGGCTTGACCGAAGCAGAATCGGTAATGCAGCTGATTAGCGCCAGTGGTAATCAATCCGCAAGAGTTGCCTTGGCAGGACATGACGGCGCACTGGAAAAACGAATCAATCAAATGAAAGAACGGCTGCTTCATGCAGCGGCGCACTTATCGGCGTGGGCGGACTATCCGGAGGATGATATTCCGGAGTTAGACCCGACGGTGCTGCGTGGAGATTTGCAATCTGCCAAGGAAGATTTGGAAAAGCTCATTGGGCAGTTTGATGCGGGCAGAGCCATTCGAGAGGGTGTGGACACGGTCATTGCAGGACGACCAAACGTAGGAAAGTCCACGCTGATGAACTTGCTCAGCGGCTGCGAACGTTCCATTGTAACCCAATATGCCGGAACGACTCGAGATGTGGTAGAAGAAACCGTATTGTTGGGCGATGTAACCTTGCGCCTTGCAGACACCGCCGGTATCCGTATTACCGATGACCCGGTAGAGCAAATCGGCGTAACCAAAGCCAAAGACCGCATTGCGGCAGCGCAGTTGGTGTTGGCGGTGTTTGATTCCACGCGTCCTTTGACGGAAGAGGATCGAGAGCTGATGGAAGCCACCAAAGAGGTTCCGGTGGTTGCCATTGTGAATAAAAGCGATTTGGAGCAGACCGCAGAAATGGCGGAGATTGCGGAACACTTTGACCATGTGGTATTTCTTTCTGCCAAAGAGGGACATGGCTTGGAAAAATTAGAGCAAGCGGTGGCAGAAGTGCTGCACACTGCTGCCATTGACCCTTCGGAGGGCATTTTGTTTACCGAGCGGCAGCGGGATGTTTCCCAACGGGCATTGGCAGGGGTAGAGGAAGCCTTGTTTGCCTTAGAGAGCGGTATGACCTTGGATGCCGTTACCGTTTCCTTAGAGGGTGCTATCAGTGATTTGTTAGAGCTGACCGGAGAGCGGGCAACGGAAGCGGTTGTGGATTCGGTATTTGCACAATTTTGCGTGGGAAAATAAAAGAGCGATTTCCGGTAAGATTACATTTTTATTTTGCGTTAGCGATAAAAGTATGCTAAAATAATTAGTTAAGACAATCGTGCCGACCGGCGGAATATTTTCAACGGTTTGCAAGGAATTTGTTGAAAATAAAGGTTGTCTGGATACCGACCAAGGGGAGCCTTGGGAAGTTAACAGGAGCGAGGTTTTTTATTTGAAATATGATGCAGGTTATTATGATGTTGTGGTAATCGGTGCC
Organism: uncultured Eubacteriales bacterium; assembly: GCA_934476545.1. Classification (GTDB taxonomy): domain Bacteria; phylum Bacillota; class Clostridia; order Oscillospirales; family Acutalibacteraceae; genus UMGS1071. The sequence goes on from CAKSOB010000001.1 coordinate 159,171, forward strand.
GGTCATGCGGGAATTGAAGCAGCCTTGGCAGCCGCACGGTTGGGCTGCACAACGGCAGTGTTTACCATCAACATGGATGCAGTGGGAAATTGCCCCTGTAATCCATCCATCGGCGGAACCGCCAAAGGACATTTGGTTCGGGAAATTGACGCGCTGGGCGGCGAAATGGGTCGCACAGCAGACGCAAGTTTTATTCAGAGCCGAATGCTGAACTTGGGCAAAGGTCCGGCGGTACACTCTTTGCGGGCACAAATTGACCGGAGAGAGTACAGCAAAATCATGAAACACAAATTGGAGCAGACAGAGGGACTGCACCTCCGGCAAGCAGAGATTACAGAGCTTTATCCGGAGGGAGATCTGTGGAAGGTGGTCACACGGCTTCACGGAGAATTTACTGCGAAAGCGGTTATTTTGGCGACCGGCACGTTCTTGGGCGGTCGAATCTATGTAGGCGATGTAAACTATGAGAGCGGTCCCGATGGAATGTTCCCATCTGCGTTTTTGGGGGATTCCTTGCGGAAGCTGAATCTTTCTTTGCGACGGTTTAAAACAGGAACACCGGCTCGTGTATTGCGTTCTTCTATTGATTTCTCTAAGTTGGAGGAACAACACGGTGATGACCCGGTGGTGCCGTTTTCTTATGATACCGATGAGCCGGGCGAGAACCGTGCCATTTGCCATATTGCATGGACAAACAGTGAAACAAAGCGGATCATCTTAGAGAACATTCATCGTTCTCCGCTGTATAGCGGTGACATTGAGGGTGTCGGTCCTCGGTACTGCCCAAGTATTGAGGATAAGATCGTTCGCTTCTCCGGAAAAGAGCGGCACCAAGTGTTTGTAGAGCCTTGCGGCTTGGATACCGAGGAGCTGTATTTGCAGGGGATGTCCTCCTCTTTGCCGGAGGATGTGCAGTTGGCATTTTATCATTCCATCGAGGGAATGGAGCAAATGCAAATTATGCGTCCGGCATATGCCATTGAGTATGACTGCGTAGATCCGCTGCAACTGGAGGCAACATTGGAGTTTCGAGAGCATCCGGGACTTTACGGCGCAGGGCAGTTTAACGGCAGCTCCGGTTATGAGGAAGCGGCGGCACAGGGATTGATTGCCGGTATCAATGCAGCACGAAAAATCCAAGGGAAAGCACCACTGACCTTGGATCGTGCCAGCTCTTATATCGGCACCCTGATTGATGATCTCATCACAAAAGGCTGTACCGATCCTTACCGGATGATGACCTCTCGCTCCGAGTATCGACTGGTTCTGCGACAGGACAACGCAGATGAACGACTGACACCCATCGGTCGGGAAATCGGGTTGGTTCCGGATCGTCGTTGGGAGCGGTTCTGCGAAAAGCAGGCGCAAAAACAAGCAGAGCGGAAGCGTGTGGAAAAGCTGGTGCTTTCTCCAAGTGATGCGCTGAATCAACTGCTGACCGAAGTCGGCACCAGTCCCATTACCACAGGGGTACGAATGGTAGAGCTGCTGCGTCGTCCGCAGTTGACCTATCGGATTTTAGCACCCTTTGACCCCGACCGACCCGACTTGCCCGACAGTGTATTCGAGAATGTAGAGATTGAAATTAAATATGAAGGCTATATCAAACGGCAGAAAAGCGACATTGAAGAAATGCGTCGCTTAGAACAAAAACTTCTGCCTAAAGATGTAGATTACACCACACTTGTTGGATTGAGAACGGAAGCACAGGAAAAATTACAATCCGTTCGTCCTGCAAATATCGGTCAGGCATCCCGTATTTCCGGAGTTAGTCCGGCGGATGTGTCGGTTTTGCTGATTTGGCTGAGCAAACGGGGAGACCGATAACGGATAGCAATTCCGTTGTATTTTTCTTTTTAGAAAGCGTTTTGGCATAATCTTTCCCAATAAAATGAATCAGGAAAAGAGGGATGTCCTTGAAAAAAGCGGATTCTAAGAAACAAGCCAGAAATAAAGTTCGTTCCTTGCGAAATCGAATTGCCTCCAAGCTGGCAAAAAGCAAGGAGCGGCAAGGGTTTGTCTATACCATATTATCCTTGATTCTGCGGATTTTTGACCACTCTGTTTTGGGCAAAGCGGCAGAATTGGCATATTACCTACTGTTTTCCTTTTTACCGTTGATTATTTTCGCCACGGCACTGTTGGGACTTTTGAATTTGGATACCTCTAGCTTTGCAGGTTTGATCCAGTTTATTCCACAAGACGTGATGGATTTGGTCAGTTCCTTCTATAATTTCATTAAAGATGATAAAAGCGTAACGCTGATGTATACCGGGCTGGGATTAGGTATTTATTTTGCGTCTGCGGCGCTTCGTTCTTTAATGCGCTCATTAGATACAGCATATCAAGTAAAGAATGGAAGAAATCCCATTTTGCAGTTTATTATGTCTATCTTTTTTGCAGTCATTTTTTTGGCAACTATCGTGTTGAGTTTGCTGCTCATGGTGGGCGGTGGTTTCATCATCGATATTATTGTGAAATATATTCCGCAAATCGGAGAGTTCCAATGGATCATCAATATCCTCCGGTTTGCTGTGATGATTTTCCCAATTTTTGCGATTTTAATGCTGCTGTATATTTTTACTCCAAACCGAAAGCTTTCGGTAGGCAGTGCCGTTCCGGGCGCCTTGTTTAGTACGATTATGTGGATTGTGGTATCCGTGATCTTCTCCTACTATGTGGCAAACTTTGGAAGATATGCTACCCTGTACGGTTCTCTCGGCGCAATCATTGTGCTGATGCTGTGGCTGTATATTACGGGCATGATTTTCATTTTGGGCGGCGAATTGAATGGCGTATTGTTAGAACGAAAACGATATTTGACAGAGAAAAAGCTGTTGGATGACGGGGAAGACGATGACTAAGGAAAACGAAGCTAAAGCTATAGTTTAGAAAGGAGGAAAAAATTATGGCAGAAAATATTCAAGGTTTATTGCTGAACTCCGCCAATGCGTTGGGCGTTCGGCTGATGCCGGCACAGACCGATGCGTTCCAAATTTATTTGGAGCTACTATTGGAGTGGAATAAGAAAATGAACCTCACAGCGATTACCGATCCGAGAGAGGTCTGCATCAAGCACTTTGTAGACAGCTTGACTGTACTGGATGCCGTAGAACCAAAGACCAATGCGAAGGTATTGGATGTAGGCAGCGGCGCAGGATTTCCGGGTATTCCGCTGAAGATCGCTAGAGAAGATATTCAATTGACCATCATCGACAGCTTGCAAAAGCGGCTGACTTTTTTACAGGAGGTGTTGGATAAAACACACCTGTCGGCAGAGCTGCTGCACGGTCGGGCAGAGGACTTCGGACGAGAGAAAAATCTGCGGGTGAAGTTCGATGTGGTCACCGCCAGAGCCGTGGCGCCGCTGAATTTGCTGTGCGAATACTGTATGCCTTTTGTGAAGAAAAAAGGCTTCTTTGTTGCTATGAAGGGTCCGAATTACAAAGAGGAATTGGAAGCAGCACAACATGCCATTGACGTGCTGGGCTGTGAATTAGTCGGCGTGAAAGAGTTTATGCTGATGGACGGCAGCACCCGAAACCTGTTGCTGTTCCAACGGGTAAAAGGCTTCTCTATGGAGTATCCACGCCCCGGCACCAAAATTGCAAAAAAACCACTTTAAGTTGTAGGAACCTACACGACAAGATGGATGCTTACGCTCTCTGACAGCAGAGAGCGTTTTTCTTTGCAAAAAGCATGGAAAGGGACAGAAAACTCGGTCACGGAATGACATGGTTTTCCGATTATCGGTGGTATAGTAAGGATGGAAATAACAAACGGTTATTTCCAATCGGGAAAGAAGAGATAGGAGGAAGTCAAATGGTAACTCAGGGACGACGGAGGATTGTAGAAGTTCCTCTGGACCGCATTCAGCCTAATCCGGCACAGCCACGGCAAACATTCACCCAAAAGGAATTGGACAGCTTATCCGAAAGCATTAAAGAGAACGGGTTGCTGCAACCGATTTTGGTTCGGCAAAAAGACTTTGGTTATGAGTTGATTGCCGGAGAACGGCGGCTTCGTGCTTGCCGCATTGCAGGGTTGGTAACGGTGCCGTGTATCATCACCGAGTGCGACAGCCGCAACGCTGCCATTTATGCCATGCTGGAAAATCTTCAGCGACAGGACTTACAGCTTTTTGAAGAAGCCGAAGGACTGCAAAAACTGATTGCTCAGTGGGGTATCACGCAAGAGGAAGCAGCGAAGCGATTAGGGAAAAGCCAATCTGCCATTGCTAACAAAATGCGGCTGCTGAAGTTGACAGAGGCAGAGCGACAAAAGATTACGGAAGCGGCGCTTTCCGGTCGCCATGCAAGAGCGCTCATTCGGGTTCAAGATGAAGCAAAGCGGATGGAGGTGCTGGATGAAATCATTGCCAAAGGGCTGAACGTGTCCCAAACAGACAAGCTGGTGGATAAAGTATTGCAAGGAGGTGAGCATACCGAAGAGCCGGACAAACATCAGCGCAAAACAGCGATATGGAAGGATTATCGCATTTTCCTAAATACGGTGCAGAAAGCCGTTTCTACCATGCAACAATCGGGAATTGCAGCGGTGGCGGATCATAAAGAAACGGATACATACTATGAGATGACCGTCCGTATTCCAAAACTGCAAAGCGCATGACCAAAAGGAGAAGGCAGCCGGCTGTCTTCTCCCTTTTTGTTTTGCAGATTGTTTCACATGAAACAAGTCTATCGTGTATCGTGAAATGTTTCATGTGAAACAACAAGGGGAGAGTAGCGGTATTTTGATGGCATTCAGAACGTTGAAGCACAGTTTTACATTTTTTAATAGATTGCATTTTCTTTTTGCACCTAAATATATTTTGTGCTATAATACAAAATGAGAAACAATCCACTGCGGCAAAGATGCCGGAAAAGGAAAGGAACGACCAATGGGCAAGATCATAGCGATTACGAATCAAAAGGGCGGCGTGGGAAAAACAACCACAGCAGTCAATTTGGCAGCCGCCATGGGCATACAAGGGAAAAAGACACTGGTGGTGGACATTGACCCACAAGGAAACACTTCCAGTGGGTTAGGTGTAGATCGTCGCACATTGAAAAAATCCATGTACGATGTGATGATTTGCACTGCTAAGGCAGAGGAAGTTCTTTTAGAAACAGAGTTTGAAAATCTGTCGTTGCTGCCATCCAGTATGGATTTAGCGGGCGCAGAACTGGAAATGATTGATTTTGACCATAGAGAGTCCATTTTAAAGCGTTCGTTAGCGCCGCTGATGGAGGAGTTTGACTATATCTTCATTGATTGTCCGCCATCTTTGGGATTGATTACCACCAATGCTTTGTGCGCTGCGGATTCTCTGTTGGTGCCGATTCAGTGTGAATATTATGCACTGGAAGGACTTTCTCAGTTGATGAACACAGTGCGGCGTGTCAAGCGACAATATAACGAAACATTGGACTTGGAGGGCGTACTGCTCACGATGTACGATGGCCGCCTGAATTTAACACAGCAGGTAGTAGAGGAAGTGAAAAAATACTTCCCGAAAAAAGTGTATACCACAGTGATTCCCCGCACCGTGCGGCTTTCGGAAGCCCCCAGCTTTGGAAAGCCCATTCAATATTATGATAAAAACGCAAAGGGCGCAGTTGCCTACAATGCGTTAGCGGAAGAAGTGTTAAAACAAAACGCATAAGGAGGTGAATCTATGGCAATTAAGAAAAAAAGCGGATTGGGGAAAGGTTTAGATGCAATTTTTGCGGAGAACGGAACGGAGGAATCCAACCGTTCTGCCGAGGAATTGAAGTTAAGTGACTTGGAACCCAACCGTGGACAACCTCGAAAAGACTTTGATGATGAAACACTGGCAGAGTTAGCGGATTCCATCAGTCAACACGGAATCTTGCAGCCGCTATTGGTGCGTCCTATTTTTGGCGGCGGATACCAAATTGTTGCGGGTGAACGTCGTTGGCGAGCGGCCCGCATGGCGGGCTTAACCACGGTTCCGGCAATCATCCGGGAATTGGATGATGAGCAGGTGATGGAAATCGCCTTGATTGAAAACCTGCAAAGAGAGGATTTATCTCCTTTGGAAGAGGCGATGGGCTACCAATCCCTCATGGATTCTTACGATATGACACAAGAAGAAGTGGCGAAAATCGTGGGGAAATCTCGTTCTGCCGTAGCCAATGTGCTTCGGTTATTGAAGTTGCCGGAGGAGGTACAAGCTCTGATTCGCAGCGGACAAGTATCTGCCGGACACGGACGGGCGCTGCTTTCCTTCCCTGATGATGCGGAGAAGATTGCAGTTGCCAAACGGGTTATTGAAGAAGATCTATCAGTCCGTGAAGTGGAGCGATTGGCGCAAAAAGCCAATGAAGTTCCGAAGAAAAAGGATGTGAAACCCCGAGGGATTCCATATTTTAACGAGGTGGAATTATCACTCCACGATTATTTGGGCAGAAAAGTTCGGGTAAACGGAGATGAGAAAAAAGGTACCTTACAAATTGAATTTTATGGACAAGAGGATCTTTCCGAATTAATTCGGAAATTGAATTTGAATCAATAAATTTTTGATAAAGAAAGAGGAGAACAACAATGCTTGATATTAAAATGATTCGACAGGAGCCAGATAGAGTAAAGGCTGCTATGAAAACTCGTAACTTTGATGCAGACGCACTGATTGATGAGGTGTTGGCGATTGACGTAGAGCGCCGCCAAATCATGGGTAAGGTAGAGTCCATGAAGGCGGAGCAAAATGCGGAAACCAAGAAGATTCCTGCCATCAAAAAAGAAGGCGGCGACGTATCCGAGATTATGGAGCGGATGCGTGTCCTGTCCGATGAAATCAAGACTTGCGATACAGAGCTGAGCGAGTTGGAGGATCAGCAGAAGAACATTTTGCTGTCCATTCCAAACATTCCAAACAAGGATGTTCCGGTTGGTAAGGATGATAGCGAAAATGTAGAGGTTCGCCGTTGGGGTGAGCCAAAGCAGTTTGACTTTGAGGTAAAGGCGCATTGGGATATTGGTAAGGATCTGGATATTTTGGATCCGGAAACCGCAGCAAAAGTAACCGGCGCGCGCTTCCACTTCTATAAAGATTTGGGTGCAAGATTGGAGCGTTCTGTTATCAACTTCTATCTGAATACCCATACCGAAAACGGTTATACAGAAATTTTCCCGCCGTTTATGGTAAACCGCGCTTCCATGACCGGTACCGGTCAGCTTCCAAAGTTTGAGGAGGATGCTTTCCGCCTGGCAACCAAGACTTCTAACGAGGATTACTTCTTGATTCCAACCGCAGAAGTTCCGGTAACCAATATGTATCGTGGCGACATTATCGACGGTGCAAAAATGCCTGTAAAGTACTGCGCTTATTCCGCCTGCTTCCGTGCAGAAGCAGGTTCTGCCGGTAGAGATACCCGTGGTTTGATTCGTCAGCACCAGTTTAATAAGGTAGAACTGGTAAAGTTTGCTGATCCGGAAACCTCCTATGATGAACTGGAGAAGCTGACAAACGATGCAGAGCGTGTGCTGCAACTGCTTGGCTTGCCATACCGTGTAGTATGCCTGTCTACCGGCGACTTGGGCTTCTCCTCCGCAAAAACTTACGATATTGAGGTTTGGATGCCATCCTACGGCCGTTATGTGGAGATTTCCTCTTGCTCCAACTTTGAGGATTATCAGGCACGTCGTGCATCTATTCGCTTTAAAAACGGCACAAAGGACAAGGCAAAACTGGTACACACACTGAATGGTTCCGGTGTAGCAATCGGCAGAACCGTAGCAGCAATTTTGGAGAACTACCAGAATGCAGATGGTACAGTAACGATTCCGGAAGCATTGCGTCCATACATGGGTGTTGATAAAATCGGCTAACGAATTTTAAGATACTATGGATTATATTGCGATATTATAAACTTATCAATATATAAATCATAGAACTATGTAAAATAAAGTAAAATAAAGCAAAATAAAGCAAATAAGATATGCACTGCGAGAAGGAAATCCGGAAATCTCATGGTGCATATTTTTTTTAAAAATAGCCAATGCTCCAAAGGTAAGTGCATTGTGTAGCGTAGGGCAAAATAGAGAATGAAGTTCCTTTTTAGAGGGGAAGATATTTTTTTACGAAAAACCGAATAAAGTAGTTGAAACCGTCGGTTTATGTATGGTATAATTATAAAAATATAAGCATTTCACGAAACGGATGCGTCAGCATCCGTTTTCTAACAAATTAAGGGAGGTAGTTCAATATGCTGCAAACAGATTTTTCAAAAAAATTTGCAAAGGAAGGTCTTACTTTTGATGACGTTCTTTTGATTCCGGCAGAGTCCAATGTTCTTCCGGCAGAGGTAGATTTTTCTACTCACCTGACAAAGAAGATTCGCCTTAACACCCCACTGATGACCGCTGCAATGGATACGGTTACAGAGGAAGAAATGGCGATTGCTATTGCCAGAGAGGGCGGTATCGGTATCATTCACAAGAATATGCCGATTGAGATACAGGCAGACTTGGTAGACCGTGTAAAACGTTCTGAGAACGGCGTTATCGCAAAGCCATTCTTTCTGTCTCCGGAAAACACCGTAGGCGATGCAGATGCAATCATGGGTCGCTACAAAATTTCCGGTGTGCCGATTGTAGAGGGTAAGAAGTTGGTTGGTATTATTACAAACCGTGACCTACGCTTCATGACCGGTAATGACTTCAATCAGAAGATTTCTAACGTAATGACTCGTGAAAATCTGGTAACTGCACCGGTTGGCACCACATTGGAGCAGGCACAAGAGATTCTCCGCCGTCATCGCATTGAAAAGCTGCCTTTGGTAGACCAGAACGGTGACCTCAAGGGTTTGATTACCATTAAGGATATCGAAAAGGCTGTGCAGTATCCAAACTCCGCAAGAGATGAGAGAGGCTGCCTGCTGTGCGGTGCAGCAATCGGTGCAACTGCCGATGTTCTGGATCGTGTTGCAGCTTTGGTAGAGGCAGGCGTTGACGTAGTTGGTTTGGACTCCGCTCACGGTCACAATAACGGTATCATTGAGGCTGTAAAGAAGGTTAAGAAGGCTTATCCGGATCTGCAGCTCATCGCAGGTAACGTTGCAACCGCAGAGGGTACGCTGGCACTAATTGAGGCCGGCGCAGACGCTGTAAAAATCGGTATCGGACCTGGTTCTATCTGCACCACTCGTGTGGTTGCAGGTATCGGTGTTCCGCAGGTTACTGCAATCTATGACGCTGCTTGTGCTGCTGCAAAGTACGGGATTCCGGTTATCGCAGACGGCGGTATCAAGTACTCCGGCGATATTGTAAAGGCACTGGCTGCCGGCGCAAGCGTTGCTATGGTTGGTTCCCTCGTTGCAGGCTGTAAAGAGGCTCCTGGTGACACAGAGCTGTATCAGGGCAGACAGTTTAAAGTTTACCGTGGTATGGGTAGCTTGGCTGCAATGGGTAAGGGTAGTAGCGACCGTTACTTCCAGCACAACGACAAGAAGCTCGTTCCGGAAGGCGTAGAGGGCCGCGTACCGTTCAAGGGCCCACTGTCCGACACTGTTTACCAGCTTATGGGTGGCCTGCGTGCAGGTATGGGTTATACCGGCTGCGCAAACATCACTGAGCTGCATGAGAAAGCACAGTTTGTACGCATTACCGGTGCAGGTCTGAAGGAAAGCCATCCACACGACATCCAAATTACAAAGGAAGCACCGAACTACTCCATGTATTCTGAATATTAAGCAGATCGCCTTGTGCAGATGCTAAAATAGAAAGAACCGCTGATCCAAACGGATCGTCGGTTCTTTTTCGTTGTGTAAGGCTAAAATTCAGAGATTCAATAGAAAAGGAGTTCTTTTCAACAATCAAAGAAAAAGTTGTTGAAAAGATGCTCGGATGCCAATCACTCCATAAATTCCATCCGAATGTTGCAGGGTGAAGTGCGGTGGCTTTGGATCCTGTGCGATAATAGGGGAGGGAGTGTATCCTGCGGCTTCGATTGTTTCTCGATGTGCTTCCAGTGACTCTTCTGCGTGAAAGCGAAAGATCATGTGCCCTTAACGGAAACGGGTTCGCCCTAATGAAGCCGAATCAATTCCAACATGGTTTCTCTCTTTTGAATTGCAAGAAAAGCAATTTTCTCCACAGCAGGTTGAAGTCGACAGACGAGCTGCTATCCGGCAACGGTTTGATAAAAAATAAAACGCTCTAAGACTTGCACAAAGATAGTGATGAAATTTAGTTTCATGTGAAACATTCTCCACTTTCAAAAGAAAATAATGGAATAAAATAAAAAAACCAGATGCAAACTGCATCTGGTTTCGTGTGGTGACCCGGACGGGAATCGAACCCGTGTTACCGCCGTGAAAGGGCGGTGTCTTAACCGCTTGACCACCGGGCCTTATTGGTAGCGGCAAATGGACTTGAACCATCGACACTCCGGGTATGAACCGAATGCTCTAGCCAACTGAGCTATGCCGCCATATTTTAGATGTCCTCAACAGGAACGAGTTTTATTATAGTACACCATTCGAGATTTGTCAACCGTTTTTTTAAATATTTTTCAAAAAAATTTTTCTTTTGCGTTTTCCCCTAATTTTTGCAGATGCTTGTAATTTTCAAGAAGATGCGGTATACTAAATTATTATAAAACTTGCAGATCGAAATTTTGAATAAGTGAGGTAGAATACATGAAGAAGAAATTGATCGTTGCTGCACTGGCTGCTGCTATGGTATTGGCAATGACCGCTTGCGGCAGCAATAATACCACACCGGTTACCGAGGTTGTGTCCGGCTCCATGGAACTGACAGAGTTGAGCAAGAACGGCTTAGACGGTCTGTGCAACTATCTGGAGGGCAACGGTATTGTTGGTGGTACCGCACTGGATATGAAGGCAGACATCATCGGTGCAAAGGAAGGTAAGAAGTTTGCATTCAAATACAATGACAGCACCGTTATCGTAGAGCTGTATCAATTTGATTTGGATAACTTGGATGAGGTAGGCAAGGAAACCCTGGACAGCGTTCGCAACAACGGTACCTTTAAGGTATTGGATAAGGATGTAGAAGCACAGCTTTCCTCCAGCGGTAAATATATGATGATTTACACCGATACCAAAGATGATGATGCAAACATTGCACAAAAGCAAAAAGCAGAGAAGCTGGTCAATGAGTACGATGAGCAAGAAAGCACCATCAAAGTAAATACAACAAAGAAGAACGATAAGACTTCTTCCACTTCTTCCACTGCTTCCGAAGCAACAGAGTCCAACACCTCTTCTTCGGAATCCTCTGAAGCAGCAAAATAAGAACACAAAAAGACATCCTACGGGGTGTCTTTTTCTATATTTAGATTAGAAGTTCCTGTTCTTATATATAGGTAGGATTCCCAAAGTGTAAGAAAAAATACAGCGATACCATAAGATAATTTTTCCTATATAAGGAAAAGAGAACGATACGTTACAATCGCTCTCTTTCTTAAATACATATTTATAGATAATGTTTAGGAGCAAAAACGGTGCTTGCCAATCACGGTGATAACAGGACGAGAGAAGATCCATTTACTGGTAGACTTGTCCGGGTTGTAGTAATAGATTGCTCCACCGGAAGGGTCGTTGCCGTTAATGGCATCTCTTGCAGCGCGATAAGCGGAGTCTGCTACGGCTGCATTAACGCCGCCGTCATTTAAGCAGGAGAATGCCCCCGGTTGATAAATCACGCCTGCAAGGGTATTGGGAAAAGAGGGGTGTTCAATGCGATTCAGAATCACAGCGCCAACCGCAACTTGTCCTTCATATGGTTCCCCACGAGATTCCGCAGAAATAATTCTTGCCAACAGACTAATATCATTACTACTGAAAGAACCAATCGGAGAAGTGTCAGCAGAAGAACCGCTGCCGCCGGAATTTCCCGCGCCAACCCCCAAGGCTTTTAATGTTTTACTGCCGGCAATTCCATCGGCGGTCAATCCATTGGCTTTTTGAAAAGACCTCACTGCCTTTTTGGTAGCAGCGCCGTAAATGCCGTCCACCTTTAAGCCGTAGCCCAAATCATTTAGTTTCTGCTGAATAGCACGAACTTCATCTCCTTGGGAACCAACCTTAGAGAGAACGGCAAGCGGCTCTGTACGTATTCCTTGAAAATCGGTTACAAGCGCAATTATAAATAGATTAAAAAAGATCACTAAAAGAATCCCTACGATATAGCGGACGGTCGTCCAACGAATTCGTTTCAATGGTTCCACATCCTTTTGTGTAAGCTGTCTGTCCGGCGGACAAGTGTTATTCACTAGTATGTACCAAGGAAAATTTTTATGAGCGGAAAAAGTTTCTAGCAGTGTTTTTTCTAAAGATCTTTGCAGAGAGCGGAAGAATCTTAAATAAAGTAAAAAACAAAGAAAAACCCCAAAAAACCTGAAATCGCAGCATATGCATAGAAATACAGTTATGAATACAATATCTTGTGCTCCGGTACAATATATAGGAAAAGGGATGAAAAAAGAATCAAAAAAAGTGAAAAAAGATTGGAAAAAGGTGTTGACAAAAGGAAGATAGGATGGTAT
>CAKSOB010000002.1 GCA_934476545.1 uncultured Eubacteriales bacterium
GGTGTACGTTGGCGTGCAGGTGTTTAATTTGGTTCGTCCGGGCATCTCCACCGAAACGGCGGTACGAGCTTCTGTTACCGATACCTTGCGTGTGGAAGGGCGAATTATCCGAAAGGAAACGCTTCTCAAAAACAATACCGCCGGTGTTGTTTCCTATGAGGTATCTGACGGTACCAAGGTAGCGAAAAACGGTGTGATTGCTGCATCCTATCCCGATTCGGAATCTGCTGCGGCGGAATCAAAGCGAGTGGAATTGCAGGAAGAGCTGAATCAACTTAACAGCTTGAGCAAAACAGCAAGCACCATGACGGCAAATCCCGATAACGTTAGCAAACAGATTTATCAGCGGGTTTACAGCTTGAAAGCACATATCAATGATTTTAATCTCAGTCAGATACTTTCTGACCGGAGTGATACATTGAATTTGTTGAACCAATGGCAGCTTGCCACAGGAAAAGCCACAACCTTCAAGGATCGAATGCAAGCGTTGAAGTCCGAGATTGATTCCTTGGGGTCCTCTTCCGGTAATTCTAATGGAGACATTACCGCTCCGGCGGCAGGATACTTTGTAAAAAAGACCGATGGGTATGAAACGGTTTATAACTATAAGACCGTTTTACAGACTACGGTAGAGGATTTGCAGGAAACACCGGAAGCCAAAGAAATCGATGATTCGGTAATCGGTAAGGTTTGTGAGCAATTTGACTGGTATATTACCTGCGTGATCCCGTCCGATACCGCAATTAAATTGGCAGTGGGGGATCAGATTACGGTGAACCTTCCCTTTGCCTCCAGCGCGGATATTCCGGCTAAGGTGGTTGCAATCAATCAACCAAGTGTAGACAGCGAAGCGGCGTTGGTTTTGCAATGCTCTTACATGGATGCAACCTTGGCAAACATTCGCAACGAAACGGTTTTGCTCAATATCGGAACCTATGACGGAATTAAAATCAGCCAAAATGCTATCCACTTTGAAACTGTTACCGGATCGGTATCCGACTCTTCCGGTTCGGAAACAACCGAAACAAAAGAAGTGAAGGGCGTATATGTTGTGGAAGGCAGCGAATTGAAGTTTAAGCAAATTATCCCACTGTACACTAGCGGAAATTATGTAATCTGTGATCCGGAACCGGGTGAATCAGAATTGCTGACCGATTCCACGATTGCGCTCTACGATACGGTTGCCATAGGAGGAAATCTTTATGATGGAAAAAGAGTTGGATAAGGAAACTCTGGCACGGCGCTGCCATGATGTGTCGGAAAATTTAAAAGAAATTCGGGAGCGAATTGCAAGAGCAGCAGAAAAAAGCGGCAGAAAACCGGAGGATATTACGCTGTTGGCTGCCACCAAAACCGTTCCGCCGGAAGTAATCAACCATGCAATTCGAGAGGGCTTGACCCATATCGGAGAAAACAAAGTGCAGGAGCTTTGCCAAAAGTATGACGCATTGGAGTTGGGTGATTGTCACTGTGAATTTATCGGTCATTTGCAGACCAACAAGGTAAAGCAGCTGATTGGCAAGGTGGATCGAATCCAATCGGTAGACAGTGTAAAGCTGGCAAAAGAAATCTCTCGGTTATCTCAAAAAGAAGGGCTTACCACCCGTGTTTTAATTGAAATAAATATCGGTGGGGAAGAGAGCAAATCCGGCGTGGAACCGTCACAATTACTGTCCTTGGTAGAAGAAATTGCACAGCTCCCCAACATTTCTGTAGAGGGATTGATGACAATTCCGCCAATTCGTGAAAATATTGTAGAAACAAGAGAATTTTTCTCGAATATGTATCAATATTTCATTGACATACGAGCAAAAAAATTAGATAATGTTAGTATGGACTTTTTATCTATGGGAATGTCATCAGATTATGAATTAGCTATAGAATCCGGTGCGAATATTGTTCGGATTGGTTCGTCCATATTTGGGAAGCGCATCTATTGATAAAATTTAGATTGAATGAAAAAGAAAAGATTTGGGAGGAAATGAAGTATGTCTAATTTTGCACAGAAGTTTAAAAATATGTGGAATCCGCCAGAGGATGAGTTTGAATACGAAGAGCATAGCGAAGCAACAGAATCTGCACAAGATACCGGTGCAGCAGAAAGCGACTCTATTCACGACAGCTATCGTGATATTCACAGCAGTTCCTACGAGGATACTCGCAGCAATGTAGTGAACTTCTCCAACAACAGCGATGTAAGAGTCGTTCTCTTTAAGCCAATGGATTTTCAGGATGTAAAGGTAATTGCTGACGAGTTGGTACGGACAAACACTGTTGTGCTGAACTTGGAGGTAACACCAAAGGATGTTGCTCGCCGTGTTCTGGATTTCCTCAGCGGTGCAGCTTATGCAAAAGATGGTAAAGTAAAGCGTGTTTCTACCAATACTTACATCATTGCACCGAGCAATGTAAGCCTGGCAGGCGATGACATGACAGACGAAGCAGAAGAGGCTTATCTGTAAGATCCGAAATGGAAAAACAGGATGACTTGCGAAAGGCCATGCTTTGGGACGCCGTAACCCGGCGAGATCAACGAAACTATTCTTGCTTTGTGGGATTTCTCGATGAGCGGGAGCAGTTTTTGACACGCAATTTAATGGAACAAGCAGGGATCGAAAACTATATGCTCTGGGGCGGTTATGACGGCGCAGAGCGTGTAGTTTTTGGTGCGTTATCGGCATGTGGCGACGAGAACGCATTTCCGATTGTTCCGATCACCTTTACCTATCGAAAGCAGGACAGATTATCTCACCGAGATTTTCTCGGTGCGCTGATGGCACTGGGAATTGAGCGGGATACGCTGGGAGATCTTTTGATAGAGGAAGGGCGCTGCGTCGCCTTTGTACGGCAGGAAATGGCACCGTATATTTTATCGCAGGTGGAAAAAATCGGTTCGGTAGGGGTGCGTTTAACAGAAGGTGTAGAGCAACCCTATCCGGCTGCCCATCGAGTGGTGCCGATTTCTGCGGTGGTGTCGTCGTTGCGGGTGGACTGCATTGTGGCGGCCTGTACCGGGTTTAGCCGAGAAAAAACAAAAACAACCATTGCGGCAGGATTGGTGACTGTAAACTATCAAGAATGTCGGTCGCCGTCCATGGTGCTGTCTGTGGGGGATAAGCTGTCCATTCGAGGCAAGGGGAAGTTTTGTCTTGCCGAGGTAGGCGGTCAAACCCGCAAGGGCAGAACCGGCGTCGTATTGAATCAGTATCTATAACAAAAAAGGAGGATGATCTATCATGCTTACACTGAACGAGATCGCCAATGTCAGTTTCCGTAAATCCAATTTTGCGGGATATAAACCGGAAGACGTAGACGAGTTTATCGACAAAGTGGTGGAGTCTTATGATCTACTCATTAAAAAGAATATTGAGCAAAAAGAGATAAACGAAAAGCTCACCGCAGAAAACGAGCGGCTGAAAACAGAAGCAAAAGCATCCGTAGCTTCTGCACCTGCACCTGTTGCGCCTGCACCAAAGAAGGTGGCTCCGGAGGATATTAAATTGTCCGAGGAGTGTGAGTATACCCAAGAGGAGATTAAAAATGCACTCCTCAGCGCCCAGAAGCTGGCAAATGCAACCATTCGTGAGGCGCGTTTGAAAGCCGAGGCAATGATTAACGAAGCCAACGCCAAAGCAGAGCGTATTGTCAGCGTAGCACAGAGCGAGGTAAACGACCAAAAGATGGAATTGGATCGCCTGAAGAAACTGGTTTCCGATTTCCGTGCCAGCTTGCTGGATAGCTACAAGGAACACCTGAAGCTAGTCAATGCCTTGCCAACCCAGAAGAATGCTGCTGCATTTGCAGCACAAAAAGAAGAGCCGGAAGAAAAGCCGGTGTTTAAGGCAGCAGAGATGACTCCTCCGGAACCGGAAACAGAAACAAAAGAGATTTCAATTCAGGAAGAGCCTGCGCCTGTTGTTGCTGAAAAGGAAGCAGCCGAAGAGGACGAACTGTCCCAAACCAGAAGTTTCCAGATTGGCAAGAAAAATAAAGATGATAAGAAAGACTACTCCGAATTGAAATTTGGGGTAGACTATGATATTAACAAAGGCTGAGTTCTGAAAAAGAATGCAGGGGACGAATTGTCTTCGTCCTTCGCCTGAAATACAAAAGGAAGTTTGAAGGAGAGAGTGACCGAATGGCACAAGATTATAAAAACACGCTGAATCTGCCAAAAACGGATTTCCCGATGCAGGCAGGTTTGCCGAAGCGGGAGCCGGAACGTCTGGCAAAATGGGATTCGGAACACACCTATGAAAAATTGATGGAGAAGAACGAGGGCAAGCCGCTGTACGTTCTGCATGACGGACCGCCTTATGCAAACGGCGACATCCACTTGGGTACCGCTTTGAATAAGGTGCTCAAGGACATTATTGTTCGCTATAAGAACATGACAGGCTTTAAAGCACCGTATGTTCCAGGCTGGGATACCCACGGTCTGCCAACCGAGCTGAAGGCTCGTAAAAAGGCAGGCGTTAGCAACTCTGCTACCATTTCTGATGTAGAACTGCGTGAGATTTGCAGAGAGTTTGCGCTGGGTTATTTGGATGACCAACGCACCCAGTTCAAGCGCTTGGGCGGCATCGGTGACTGGAACAATCCATACATCACCCTGAAGAAAGACTTTGAAGCAAAGCAGATCGAGATTTTCTCCGAGATGGCAACAAAGGGCTATATCTACAAGGGCTTGAAGCCGGTATACTGGTGTTCCGATTGCGGCACCGCGTTGGCAGAAGCAGAGATTGAATACGCAGAGGATCCTTGCTATTCCATCTATGTAAAGTTCAATGTGAAGGACGATAAGGGACTGCTGACTGCTATGGGCGCAGACCTGAGCAAGACCTACTTTGTCATTTGGACCACTACCACATGGACATTGCCGGGTAACGTGGCAATCTGTGTGGGTCCGGAGTTTGAGTATTCTCTCATCAAGTGCGGCGAGGAATACTATGTTATGGCTACCGAGCTGTTCAAGAGCGCTCTGGAAGCTGCCGAGATTACAGAATACGAAGTTGTTGGCACCATTAAGGGCGCAGACTTGGAGCGCATGACTACACAGCATCCGTTCCTGGACAGAGAATCTCTGGTTATCGTGGGAGACCACGTTACACTGGAAAGCGGTACCGGTTGTGTTCATACCGCACCGGGTCATGGTGTAGAAGACTATGACGTTTGCCACAACCACTATCCGGAGTTGCCAATCATTGTGCCGGTAGATAATCACGGTAAGCTGACTGCCGAGGCAGGTCAATTTAACGGTTTGACCACCGATGAAGCAAACAAGGCAATCGCAAAGTGTCTGGAGGAGAGCGGCGCACTGTTCGCAATGCAAAAGATCATCCACCAGTACCCACACTGCTGGCGTTGTAAGCATCCGGTATTGTTCCGTGCCACAGAGCAGTGGTTCTGCTCTGTAGAAGGCTTTAAGAAAGAAGCTGTGGACGCAATCAACACCGTAGAGTGGATTCCGGGTTGGGGTAAGGATCGTATTACCTCCATGGTTATGGATCGCAATGACTGGTGTATTTCCCGTCAGCGTCGTTGGGGTGTGCCGATTCCGATTTTCTACTGCAAGGATTGCAACGAGCCGCTCATTGATAAGGATGCCATGATGGCAGTATCCGAGCTGTTCCGTACCGAAGGCTCCGACCAATGGTATGTAAAGCCGGCAGAGGAGATTTTGCCGGAGGGTAGCAAGTGTAAGAAGTGCGGCTGCACCCACTTTGAAAAAGAGCGGGATATCATGGACGTTTGGTTCGATTCCGGCGTAACCCATGCGGCTGTTTGTGACGTAAGAAAAGAACTCCACTGGCCGGCAGACCTCTACTTGGAGGGCGCTGACCAATACAGAGGTTGGTTCCAGTCCTCCTTACTGACTTCCGTTGCATGGAGAGGTAAGGCGCCATACAAGGCTGTTGTTACCCACGGTTGGGTAGTAGACGGTGAGGGCAGAAAGATGTCCAAGTCTTTGGGCAATGGTATTCTGCCAAGCGAAGTTGTAAACCAGTACGGCGCAGATATTCTCCGTCTGTGGGTTGCTTCTTCCGACTACCATGCAGACATCCGTATCTCCAAGGAGATTCTGAAGCAGCTTTCCGACGCTTATCGTAAGATTCGGAACACCGCTCGTTATATTTTGGGCAATACCAGTGACTTTGATCCAAATACCGATCAAGTGGCTTTGGAGGAGCTGCTGCCAATTGATCGTTGGGCATTGGCGCAGCTGGATAAGCTGAATAAGAAGATTCGTGCAGGTTACGATTCCTTCGAGTTCCATCAGGTATTCCATGCGATCCACAACTTCTGCGTAGTAGATATGTCTAACTTCTATTTGGATGTGATCAAGGATCGCCTCTATGTAGAAAAGACAGATGGCAAAGAGCGTCGTGCAGCACAGACTGCAATGTATATCATTTTGGATCAGATGACCAGAATGATTGCTCCGATCTTGGCATATACCGCCGATGAGATTTGGGAGTCCATGCGTCATGAGGACAGCGAAGACAGCGCAGGCGTTGTATTCAATCAGATGCCGGAATTCACCGGTGTAAATGCTGACGAAGCCTTCACCGCTACTTGGGACCGCATTCACCTGATCCGTGATGTTGTGAAGAAGGCACTGGAGCTGGCGAGAAACGAAAAGGTAATCGGTGCTTCTCTCGATGCAAAGGTACAGCTCTTCTGCGAGGGCGAGCTGTATGACTTCGTGAAGTCCGTAGAGGATGAGCTTGCTACCGTATTTATCACCTCTCAGGTAGAAGTGGTCAACGGTACCGGCGGCAGCTTCACCGGTGAGGTAGAGGGTCTTTCCGTTACCGTTCTGCCTGCCGAGGGTGAGAAGTGTAATCGTTGCTGGAGCTTCAGCGACACCGTTGGCAGTGACGAACATCATCCGGATGTTTGCGCTCGTTGTGCAGCGGTACTCGGTTAATTAGATACAATCAAAAGAAAAGACGAGCTTGTGGTTCGTCTTTTTTTCAAATGGAGATATTGTAAGGAGATTGGTCTATGGTTTTTGCAATCATTTCTTTGGTGGTGACCGGCGCGCTTATTGTAGCGGATCAGCTCATTAAGCTGTTGGTTACCACACAACTTCAGCCTATTGGGAATGTTACACTGATTCCCGGTTTATTGGATTTTACCTATACCCAAAACTACGGCGCAGCATTTAGTATGCTGTCGGGAAAAACAATCTTTTTTATCGTTGCCACGGCAGTGGTATCGGCAGCGCTGATTGTTTCCCTGTTCGTTTATAAAAAGCACAACTGGCTTTCTTACACTGCTTGCACCATGATTGTAGCCGGCGGCGTGGGAAATCTAATCGACCGCATCTGTAACCCCGGTCATTTTGTAACGGATTACATTCATGTGTCCTTTTTTCCGGCAATCTTTAACTTTGCCGACATTTTAGTTGTCATCGGAACCATTCTGCTGATTATCTATGTGATTTTCTGCATGGGAAGCAGGGATAATAAAAAGGAGAAACGGAAAGCATGACAGAATGGAAGGAAGCGGAAGAACTCCTGGAAACAGAGGAAGAACCTTTGCGCCGCACTGTAATTGTGGACAAAGAAACAGAGTCCTTGCGATTGGATAAACTGCTGGGAGAAGCCTTTCCGGAGTTTACCCGTTCTGCACTGCAAAAGTTGATTGAGCGGGGAAACGTTACCAAAGATGGAAAATCTCTGGCAAAAAATTATAAGGCAAAAGCAGGCGAGCGCATTGAATTGTTAATTCCGCCGCCGGAAACCATGGATGCCAAGCCGGAGGATATTCCATTGGAGATTGTTTACGAAGATGACGACCTGTTGGTGGTTAATAAACCAAAGGGGATGGTAGTGCATCCGGCTCCGGGACATAGCTCCGGCACACTGGTCAATGCGCTGTTGTACCATTGCGGGGATTCTCTGTCCGGCATCAACGGTGTGATTCGTCCCGGCATAGTTCATCGAATTGATAAGGATACCAGTGGGTTGTTGATCGTGGCGAAAAACGATACTGCACACGCCCATTTGGCACAGCAGATCAAGGAACATTCCTTTACCCGTATTTATGAAGCTGTGGTGTACGGCAATGTGAAGGAGGACAGCGGCACGGTGGATGCGCCCATTGGTCGCCACCCGACAGATCGAAAGCGGATGTGTGTTACCGAAAAAAACAGCCGCAATGCTGTAACGCATTATGAAGTGCTTGCACGGTATCCGGGATTTACCCACCTGCGCTTGAAACTGGAAACCGGCCGTACCCATCAAATTCGGGTACACATGGCATACTTGGGGCATCCGGTAGCGGGAGATCCGGTGTATGGTGTGAAGAAGGTGATCACCTCTTTGGGTGGACAGTGCCTCCATGCCAGAGTGATTGGATTTGTCCATCCTACCACCGGGGAATATCTGGAATTTACCAGCGAGTTACCTGCGTATTTTACCACATTTTTAAAGAAACTTTCGTAAGGATGGCACTGTCAGTATGGACAACGGAAAGCAAATTCGCATTTTAATCAGCATTGGGCTGGTGTTCTGCGTATTGATCATCGGATACAATTTTTTCTTTGTAAAGGAGCCGGCAGAAACGGTAATTCTCACCGACCTGAACGGCAGTCTTTCCGCGTCTTCTGAGGAGGAAACGGCAAGCAACGGGGCTTCTTCCGATGTGCTGAGAAAAGTAAATCTAAACACCGCCACCGCAGAAGAATTGCAAACGTTGTATCGAATCGGTCCGGCGTTGGCACAGCGAATTATTGATTACCGAGAGTCGGTTGGGAAGTTCCAGTCCATTGAAGAAATTCAGAATGTATCCGGAATCGGCGAGAAAATTTACGAAGGAATTCGAGAAGAAATTGAGGTGTCATAGCAATGGCAAAGGCAAGGCATTATCGAAAAACAAATAGAAGATGGCTCCCTTTGCTGCTGGTGTTGGTTGTATTGGCGGCAGTCGGTGTTTTTGTGGGCGCCGTCTTAGTTCAGGAAAACACAAGCTATGAGGGGAATATTTTGCCGGATGATGTGATTTTATCGGAACGACAATGGCTGTTTCCACAAGAAAACGGTGGCTTTTTATTATTGAGTACCGAAGAAGGAATATCATCCGAGGAACAACAAAATTTTACCAAAGGATTGTATTTGACGCAGGATTGCAACGTGTCCGACAGTGATTCCAATTATATGGAATATCCGGGAACGGTTCGCCGTGCGATTTACAGGAATGGAGCCGTTCATGTTCTGACTTCCTCTTTAACAATGGCAGAAGATGCGCTTACAGAAATCGCATATCTGCAAGTCTTTCCGTTAGACGGTTCGCAATTTACTTCTTTACCGACCCCAATTCTATTCAATAATTCAGAAGCTGCTTTGGACTTAAAAACGTTGTCCATAGATGGTGACGGTACCTATTATTGCCTTTCCGGCGACCATACTTCTGTGCTGTTTTATTCGCAAGCGGAATCTGCTTGGGTGAAAACGGAACTTCCTTCTGAAGTGACAGAGATTACCGGACTGCATATGCAGAATCAGGATGGATATTTAAAGTTTGTAAATGCGGATGGTGCAGAAGCATTGATGCGCTGTACGCTTACCCAATCTGTTGCAGAGGATACCGAGGAGATTCAGAAAACATTCGTAAAGGAAGCAATTTTGGATACAACGTGTCAATTTCCGATAGACTTTATCGGGGGAACATTCTGGATGGATCAACAAGGTGGCATCTATCAGGTGACAGAACAAGCATGGATCTTGTTTTCGGCAGAAGAATCCGGTTTTATAGAAGGCGGAATCCTAAGCAATGGAGAAATGGCGATTCATACCTCCAATTATGAAATCGGACGCTTTGCCCTGTCTAATCTGACAGCGCCGACCCATACCTATAGCTACAATGGAACAATTTGCGCTATGGGTGTGAACGGAGATGTGGGTGCCATTTTGCATGACGGAACCCATTACCGAGGTGTGCTGCTGGATGATAAAGCCTTTGGAATCGGCACGGAAGAACCGGAACCGGAATCCTCTTCTCCGAAAGAAAGCAGTTCCTCCGATACCTCTGCCGAAGCGCCGTCCTCCTCTGTGGAATCGGAATTGCCGGTAAGCAGTACACCCGTTAACTCGGGTGTATCCTCCGGCAGTGAATTAGAGCATCCGATTCAATCGGGGTTGGATAGCAGTACGGTGTCCTCCAATGTGGAGAGCAATACTTCTTCCAACACTTCCTCGGAAGAAAAAGAAATGCTGCGCCAAATTATCAGCTCCAAATATTCTATTGACCGAGGAGCCAATTTGGTAGTGCTTCCGGAAAGCGTTACCTTAGCGCAGTTTCGGAAAACCGTTCCCTTGGATGGCGCCACACTGACAGCGGAACAGTATACCGGCGGGATTCTTTCCGGCGGCAAACTGGGAACTGGAATGCGCTTGCGCTTATACAACGACTGGGAATTGGTGGATGAAATTGTGGTTGTAGTGAAGGGTGACCTAAACGGAAACGGAGTCATCAACTCTGCTGACGAGCAACTGCTATTCCGACATTTGGCGGAGGAGACCCCTCTCACCGAATACTTTTATACGGCTGCCGACCTGAACGAGGATGGCAGTGTGAATACCTTAGATTTGCTGTTGTGGAAACAGCATCAATACTAACTTGGAAGGAGTCTGGTTTATGCAAGAACAAGTAACGATTCAACAATTGTTGGATTTGGAACATACCATTGCAGCAGCGCAATTTGCAACGCTGACCTATCCGTGGGAAGCGCTGCCACAAATTTCCGGGTGGATTATAGAATTGGGCAAAACCCTTTCCTCGGAGGAATATGAGCAGCGGGGAGAGAATGTGTGGATTGCAAAATCCGCCACGGTTTATCCCTCTGCCTATATTGTTGGTCCTGCCATTATCGGACCGAATACAGAGGTTCGCCACGGTGCCTTTATCCGTGGAAATGCTTTGGTTGGTGCGAACTGTGTGGTAGGAAACTCTGTGGAGTTAAAGAATGTGGTTCTGTTTGATAAGGTGCAGGTTCCTCATTACAATTATGTGGGGGATTCTATTTTGGGCTACAAGGCGCATATGGGTGCCGGTTCCATTACGTCCAATGTAAAATCCGATAAAACATTGGTAACGGTGCGGACAGGAGATGCGCTTTTAGAAAGCGGACTGAAAAAATTCGGTGCGATTTTAGGAGATGGCGTAGAGGTTGGATGTAACTCTGTGCTGAATCCCGGCTCTGTGATTGGCAGAAATTCTAATATCTATCCGTTGTCTATGGTGCGAGGACATGTAGCGGAAAACAGCATTTATAAAAAAGCGGGAGAGATTGTTCCAAAAGAGGAACGCTAAGAACTTCTTCTAAAAAGAAAAGACAACCAAGGGCAGGAAATCTGTCAAATGGTTGTCTTTTTTATTTAGATAATATGATAGGAAAGGAGGAGTACGAACAATCCACCCCAGAGAAGCAGGTGCAAAACAGATAAGAGCGGAAGTCCTACCATGAATTTTTTGCGGGTAGTTTTGTGGTGAACGAGCTTCATGGTAATCCATTCCAAGGGTGCGCCGCCCAGTGCGCCAAGCAGCATCAGTCGATTTTCCGAGATGCGCCATTTTCCTTTTCTTGCGCGGCGTTTGTCGATCCAAGTGCTGATGGCGCCGAGGAGATTCAATGCGCCGTAATAAATTCCGGATAACAGAAAAAAAGTTGTCATAAAGTTGCTCCCAACTGCATTATACATTTAAAAGGGGGTTCTGTAAGTTCATCTTACAGGAAAACTCCTGTTCTGTCAAATGAAAGGATCAAACAAAGAAAGGATGTCAAAAATGGGGAAAGCATGGCTGCGCCAATATGGATTGGTGATTGCGGTTGGAATATTGGTGGCGGTGGTATCTATCGTAATTTTTGTGGTGCGGCAAAATGGGACAAGCGCTGCGCCCACAGCAACGCACGTTACCGTGACCCAAAGCGAACCGGCACAGGTAGTGGAGGACACAAAAGAAACGGATGAATTTTTGGCAATGTGGGTGCCGTATTTCAGTTTGGATATGAGTGGAGAAAAGGATAAGAGTGAAGCGGCCTTTCAAAAGAAATTCGATGCAGTCATTCAAAAAGCAAAGGAATCAAAAATGAACACCTTGATTGTGCAGGTGCGCCCTTTTGGAGATAGTTTCTATCCCTCTCGATATTTTCCGTGGTCGGGGTATTTGACCGGAACACAGGGAATTGACCCCGGTTACGACCCGCTGCAGTTGATGATTACAGATTGCCACGATGCGGGATTGGAATTTCACGCATGGATTAACCCTCTTCGGTTGCAGACCAACGGCGTTCCAAAAACTATGGCGGACAGCAACCCTTATTTGTTATGGAGAGGTGATAAAGAAAAAGCAGATTGGTGCTTGCCGTGGGAACCGACGGAAAGCGTGTATTTGAATCCGGGGATTCCGGAGGTGCGGCAGTACATTGCCAATGGGATTCAAGAAATTGTAGAGAATTACGATGTGGATGGAATTCACTTTGACGATTATTTCTATCCTACCGAAGAGCAAAGTTTTGATGCAGCAACCTATCAACAATACAAGAAAACCTTAGCCACAGGGAAAACGCCCCTCTCTCAAGCAGAGTGGAGAAAAGCTAATATCAGCTCCTTAGTTTCACTAGTGTATACAACGATTAAGTCTGCCAAGCAGGGTGTGGTGTTTGGAATTTCTCCCCAAGGAAATGTGGAAAATGATTTGGCAATCGGTGCGGATGTTACGGCATGGTGCAGTACAACCGGCTATGTAGATTACATTTGTCCGCAGCTTTACTATAACTTTGAAAATCCCACGCTGCCTTTTGACAGAGCAGCAAACCAGTGGCGAGAGATGGTAAGCAATTCTGAAATGAAGTTGTATTTTGGATTGGGCGTTTATAAAGCAAATTCCGATTTAGACGAGGGCACTTGGAAAAAGTCCGACGATATTTTGGCGCAGCAGGTGGAATATGGGCGCACCGTAGGCTGTGACGGATTTGCCTTTTATTCTTATGAGAATCTGAAACGAGGGGACGCGCAGGAAGAGTTCCGAAATGTAATGAAAATTTTATAGCACACAAAAAAAACAGCACGATTTGAAAATTTACAAATCGTACTGTTTTCTTATTTTATACAAATTGGAATTTCACAGAGTGGGTTTACTGCGCTATGATGCCGGTGCAGTAATCTTGTTCCACCGCTTGCAATTTGACAGGAACGGAAGTACCGCAGAGGTTGGTTTCGCTGGGGAAGCGAACCGAGGTGTAGTTTGGCGTATAGCCTTCATAAATAGACGGAGCTACTTCTCGCTCCACCAAAACGGATTGCACCGTACCTAATTGTGCGTTTAAAAAGTCCTGTTGGGTTTGGTTGGTCACAGCGGACATCGCCTTGCTGCGCTGGGATTTCACCTGATTGGTCAGTTGATTCGGAGCGTCGTTTGCCTTGGTGCCGGGACGGCGAGAGTAGGCGAATACGTGGACTCTGGCAAAGGCGATTTCTTTTGCAAAGGAGAGATTTTCTTGAAATTCTTCTTCGGTTTCGCCGGGGAAGCCCACCATAATATCGGTGGTGATGGCGCAGTTGGGGAAGGTGTTCCGCAGGTTTTGTACAATCTCTCGATATTCGGCGGTGTCATAATGGCGATTCATCCGACGGAGGGTTTCATCGCAGCCGCTTTGCAAGGACAGATGGAATTGTGGACATAGCTTTTCTTGTTTTGCCAACCGCTTGATGACTTCCGGGCTAAGCTGCTCCGGCTCCAAGGAGCCCAAGCGAATTCGTTGAATGCCCTCAACGGCACAGGCTGCTTCTACTGCATCGCACAGGTGCAGTCCCAAATCTTGTCCGTAGCAAGACAGATTGATACCGGTCAAGACTATCTCTTGGAATCCGTGGTTGGATAAGGCTTGGACTTCTCGGCGCAAATCTTCCAGTGGCTTGGAGCGCACACGACCTCTGGCATAGGGGATAATGCAGTAAGAGCAGAAGCGGTTGCAGCCGTCTTGAATTTTCAGAAATGCCCGTGTTCTGTCGTGGAATTCACTGATTTCCAATGGCTCAAAGGATTCCTTCTTTTCATGGGGAACAATATCAATGATGCGCTGGCGGGTGGAAAGGTATGTCATAATGTGAGAAAGCAGGGAGGAACGATTGCTGTTTCCCAATACAATATCGGCATCGCTCAGTTCTGCGGATTCTTCCGGAAAGGCTTGTGGCATACAGCCGGTTAAAACGATAACAGCGTCGGGATGTTCTCTCCGCGCCTTGTGAAGCGTCTGCCGCACTTTTTGGTCACTGGCGGCAGTCACGGTGCAGGAATTCAGGATCACGACATCTGCCGGTTCTCCCTTGGGGCAGGGAGTGAATCCTGCTTTACAAAGCTGAGAAAGCATGGCTTCTGATTCATATTGATTCACTTTACAGCCGAGTGTGATTGTGGAGATTTTCATAAAATGTATCCTTTATTTATAAAAAATTTTATTCTTTACAGATATAGTTGACCTTTTGGAGTTTCTGTGCTATGGTAGATTTATGATGATGAACTTGGAGGAAAATCAAAGTGCAGACAACACATTCCATGAGGGTGCTTTTGCCGGGTGGAGATAAGGTCAATGATTTCGTCAGGATTACCAGTGTGAAATCCTATCCTATTTTTCTGTGTGGCGGAAGATACCGAATCAATGCAAAATCCCTGATTGGTATTTTTAGCTTGGATTTGAGCAGATCGCTCATCGTGCAGGCAGATTGCAGTGACCAAGAAGCAGAGGCGCTTTTTGAAGAGCTGCAAAAATTTGCGGCGGGAGAGGAAGAACCCGTAGAAGAGCAGCCAAAGAAATCAGACAAACGGTTCCACTTTTTTGGGAAGTAAGGTGCATCCGTTTCAACCATGACAAATGCGACAGGACGATGTGGTCCTGTCATTTTTTGTTTTAGTCGATAATTTGTTCCGAAAGGGTTTCCCATTCTTCCATTTGCAGGTCAATTTCTGTGCGCAAATCATCCATGGTTTGGGTCAGTTCGGTAATGGCAGCGTAATCGCTAGCAATTTCCGGTTGGGAGAGCTGTTTCTCCAATTCGGAAAGCTCTGCTTCCAACCGTTCGATGGTATCCTCAATTTTTCGCAAAG
The DNA here is from genome assembly GCA_934476545.1 of uncultured Eubacteriales bacterium. Taxonomy (GTDB): domain Bacteria; phylum Bacillota; class Clostridia; order Oscillospirales; family Acutalibacteraceae; genus UMGS1071. The sequence continues at coordinate 15,115 of CAKSOB010000002.1, forward strand.
CTGCACGCAATTTTCGTTGTTCCGCTTTGTTTTCTTTTTGTTGTTTATAGGCGTTTGGTTTTTCCGGTTCTTCTTTTTTGACGGCAGCTGACCCTTGAGGCTGCAAGGTTTTGCAGGCAGCTTGGTAGTCATCATAGTTACCGGAAAATTCCTGCACCCCATTGGGCGTCAGCACCACAATGCGAGTGGCAAGCTGATTGATTAAGTACCGGTCGTGGGAAATTAAGAATAAGGTGCCTTCATAGTCGGACAGTGCAGACTCTAAGGTTTCGCAGGATTTGATGTCCAAGTGGTTGGTGGGCTCGTCCAGCATCAGAAAATTATCCCGTGCCATCATCAGTTCCAACAGCAAGACCCTCGCTCGTTCTCCGCCGCTGAGTGCGCCAACCAGCTTAAACACATCATCGCCTTGGAATAAAAACCGTGCCAAAGCACTGCGGACTTCTGTTTGTGTTAACTTGGGGTATTTGTCCCAAACGGTATCCAATACCGTTTTATCGGGGTCTAATCCTTCTTGAATCTGGTCGTAATACCCCACGTCAATGTTGCTGCCTAACCGAATGGTACCGCTGTCCGGTGTATAAATTTGAAGGAGGGTTTTAAAAAGAGAGGTCTTTCCGCAGCCGTTTGGTCCTAGCAGAAAGACACGCTCTCCCTTGCGGAGATGAAGCGTTACATTTTGGAACAGCTTTTCCGTTCCAAAAGACAAGGCCAACTCCTTTACCTGAAGCACATCGTTTCCGCCCCGATTTCTCGGGGTGAAATCAAAGGAGATCTGCTCGTTGTTTTGCTGCACCTCTTCCAGAGATTCTTCCAGTTTCCGAATGGCTTTCAGTTTGCTTTCTGCTGTCTTAATATTCTTTTCCCGATTCCATCGACGCTGTTGTTCCACCACGCCGTACAGTCGGTCAATCTCACTTTTGGTGTTGTCGTATTGCCGCTGTGCAGCAAGCATCTGTTCCTCTTTTAATACACGGGAGCGGGTGTAGTTCCCCTTGTAGGCAGTCAGCCGTTGATGTTCTAACTCCCAAGTCAGGTTGGTGACCTTGTCCAGAAAATACCGGTCGTGAGAAATGACAACAAAAGCACCGTCATAGTCCAACAAAAAGGATTCCAACCATTCTACCGCTTCAATATCCAGGTGGTTGGTGGGTTCATCTAAAAAGAGCAAATTGGCGTTGCTGAGCAGCAGCTTTGCCAACTGCAGTTTTGCTTTTTGTCCGCCGGAAAGGGACATGACAGGGAGCGCCATTTTCTCCTCGTCAAAGCCTAGTCCCTGCATCACGGAACGGGTACGGCTGCGATATGTAAGACCGCCTTCCCGCAAATAGTCATCGTGAAGGCGAGCTTGCTGTTCTACCAGTTCGTGCAAAGCCGCCTCTGACAAAAGGGCAGGATTCCGCAGTTGTAGCTCTAAATATTCCAGTTGTTCTTCGATTTGAAGTAAGCGCTGAAATGCAGTTAACACCTCGGCAAAGGCGCTGATCTGTTGATCTCGACAGACGTGCTGCTCCATATATCCGATGGTGGTGTGATCGTCCAGTGAGATCGTTCCCGCTTCATAAAAGGATTGCTCCATCAGTACTTTTAGCAGGGTTGTTTTTCCGCTGCCGTTATCACCCACCAAACCGATGCGGTCTTTTGGTTGAATCGACAGGGAAACGTCCTGAAATAATACCTCCGTACCGAAGGATTTTTTTAACTGTTCTGCCATCAGCAGTGCCATGATTCTCTCCCTTTCCTGCATACTTCTTTTTATTATAATCGAAAAGGAAAAGGGAATCAAGATAATAGATTCTACAAATATTTTTTCAGTTCATCAATGTGTTTTTCTTCACAGCTTAAATATTCCTCAGCCAACTCTTTTGCGCCGGCGTCTGCGTCAGGCAGGTCGTTCAGCGTTTTGGTAATATCGGTGACAGCCATGTTAGAGCCTTGGATCAGCATCTCTGCCAGATGACGGGTGGAGTTATCGCTGAGGGTGTTCATCTGAACGCTGCTCCACATTCCCAGTTTTTCCATCATGGTAGCATTTTTTGGTTTTTCATTGCTTTGAGAGAGCATCCGACCGGAGCGCATCACAATGCGTTGGTAAGCGTCGTTTTGATGCTCCAGCTTTTCTCGTAGCTTTCCGTTTGTCACTTTCGGCATCACGTCGCTGATTGCCTGTTGTCCCAATTTTGCAGCATGATGAATTTCATTTACCAGTTCGTTATTTTGATTTGTAACCATAACCAATCCTCCAGTTTTGTTTTTCTTAGGATTTCCGTCAGAACATAGTTTTATGTATTTACGGGTGGGATTCTTTCGTGCTATACTAAAAGTAGGATTTTTCAGAAAGGCGGCGATTCTGTGCAGAGCGGTATTTCCACAGCGTGTTTATATCCGATGGAAACGTCCAAAAGTTTGGAGCTGTTGCTCCAAGAAGGATATACTCATTTTGAAATTTTTTTCAATACGGTTCAAGAATTTCAGGAGCCGTATCTTTCTGTTTTAAAGGAAAAGCTGAGGGAGCACGGCGCAACGGTTCGCTCGGTGCATCCCTTTACCGGTGGGTTTGAGGGAATCTTGCTGTTTTCTGACTATGAAACCCGCTTTGCAGACAGCTTGGAATTTTATCGTCAATATTGCAAAGCAGCGCAATTTTTGGGTGCAAAGCACCTGATTCTTCACGGAATGCAGCGGCAATATTACTCGGAGAAAAATGAGGAACGATATTTTGAGCGCTATCGTGCTTTGTATCGCATGGCGCAAGAATATGGGATTACCGTAGCGCAGGAAAATGTTACCCGATTTTTCAGTGAAGAGCCGTCGTTTATTCTGCGTATGAAAGAAGCGTTGGGAGAGGAGTGTGCGTTTTGTTTTGATGTAAAACAAGCTGTGCGCTCGCAGGTAGAACCCATGGAAATGCTCCGGGCAATGGGAGAAAAACTATGCCATATTCATCTCAGTGATAACCGACCGGGAGAAACCTGTTTGTTGCCGGGGCAGGGAACAGCGGATTTGCAATCGTTGTTTTTGGAAGCCCAAAAGTTTGTCTTTGACGGCAGTGTGATTTTAGAGGTATATCGAACTAATTTTAAGGAAGTGGAAGAACTGCGAAGCGCCACAAAGAAAATAGAAGAGTGGCTCTTGCAAGAAAAATGAAAAAATTAGTGTAGATCCCGAAAAACAGGCTTGTTTTTCTACCATATATTGTGATATAATACAATCGGTATAAAGAAACTTGTCAAGGAGGAAGCGAAAATGAAGTGTCCGTTTTGTAGTTTTGAGGAAAGTAAAGTGATTGATTCCCGTCCCACGGATGAAGGGGAACGGATTCGCCGCCGTAGAGAGTGCCTGAAGTGCGGCAAGCGATTTACAACCTATGAGGTTATCGAAACCGTTCCGGTGGTTGTAATTAAAAAGGATGCTTCTCGCCAACCCTTTGACCGCAACAAGCTGTTGAATGGATTCCTTCGTGCTTGCGAAAAGCGTCCGGTTTCTGTGGATGTGTTGGAAAGCCTAGTGGATGAAATCGAGTCCTCCCTGCAAAACTCTATGGATCGAGAAGTGACCTCTATCTCCATTGGAAATTTGGCAATGGAAAAGCTGCGCAGCTTGGATGAAGTGGCATATGTGCGGTTCGCTTCTGTGTATCGAGATTTTAAAGATATTAACTCCTTCGTGGAAGAACTTGATAAGATGATTAAATATAAATAATATATTTTATATTGATTTACTATAAAATAAATATTAAATAAATTTGAGGAAAGAGTATGGTAAAACACGTTTTATTTGTAAAGCTGAAAGAGAATACACCGGAGCAGTGCCAAAAAGTAAAAGACCTGTTCCTTTCGATGAAAGATAAAATTGATTTTGTGCGGGAGGTTACAGTTGGAATTGACTACCTCCATTCCGAGCGTTCCTATGATGTGGTACTGGAATTGGTAGTGGACAGTCCAGAGGCACTGGAAGCTTACCAAGTGCACCCATATCATGCAGGCGTCGTAAAGCCGTACATCACAGAAGTACGGGATGGCATCAATGTTGTGGTAGACTACGAATTTTAAGCAATAAAAACAGCGTACCGGTTCCTGTTCTTTGGAATCAGTACGCTGTTTCTTTTTGCTTTTTATAAACTATAAAATAAATAGTTGCTATTATAATTATAGCTTTTGCAATCTGGCGAAATTTGCCATGATCTTTTTGGTGCCTTCTTTCTCAAAGGCAACCTCCAATAAGGTATCATTGCCCATTGGGGTTACGGAAAGAATCATACCTTCACCAAAGGCTTTGTGTTTTACACGGTCGCCCGGGAGATACTTGGCAGCAGCTTTCTGTCCGATTGCTCCTTGCCCAAAGGTACGGGCAGCAGCGGCAGTTTTAGAAAGCGGTTCGGTCGGGATATTACCGGAACCGGAAGCGGGCTTGATGAAAGTACGGCTGCGGGTGACCTCCGTTAACTCGTCTGGGATTTCATTTAAGAAGCGGGACGGCTTATTTCGAGAAGTAGAACCGAAAAACATGCGACTTTCTGCGTTGAGAATGCACAGTTCTTCTTTCGCTCTGGTGATAGCAACATAAGCCAACCGCCGTTCTTCTTCCACTTCCTCCGGGTCGTACATAGTTTGCATTCCGGGGAAAACACCTTCTTCAAAGCCGGGCAGGAATACAATCGGGAATTCCAGTCCCTTTGCGGCGTGAATGGTCATCATCACAACCACATCGCTGTTGTCATCCAGTTGATCCAGATCGGTCATCAAAGAAACTTCCTCCAAGAATCCAGAGAGGGTAGCGTCCTCGTTGACTTCCTCATATTGAATTAAGTTGGAGGACAATTCGTTGATATTCTCGATGCGTTCCTCTGCGGTTTGGCTCATCTCGCTGTCTGTTTTCAGATAAGTAAGATAGTCGGTTTTCTCCAATACCAGTTGGTACAGCTCTTCCAGAGAGCACTCCGGATTGTCTGCCGCATCCATCAGAGAACGAATCATAGCGGTAAACTCCATTAGCTTTCCGGCGCTTCGTTTCAGCGGCGCATATTCGTCGGCGTGTTCCATAACGGAGAATAATGACTCGCCCACACCCTGTGCAATTTCCGCAGCGGTGGTAACGGTTTTATCACCGATGGCACGCTTTGGGGTGTTGATGATTCGGCGCAGGCGCATTTCGTCGGTTGGGTTATTGATCACACTGAGATAGGCGATCATATCCCGAATTTCTTTTCGTTCGTAGAAGCGCAGTCCGCCGATGATTTTGTAGCGGATACCGGATTTTACAAATACACGCTCCAAGTTATTGGACTGAGAGTTCATGCGGTATAAGATGGCATGGTCACCGTATCGTCTGCCGTGGGATACATTTTCCAAAATCTTTTTTGCAATCACATCAGCTTCGTCCATCTCACTGGTCGCAGTATGAACGGAAATTTTTGTACCCTTGCCGTTTTGTGTCCACAGATTTTTCCCCTTTCGGGCGGCATTGTTGGAGATAACTGCGTTGGCAGCATCCAAAATGGTTTGTGTGGAACGGTAATTTTGCTCCAAACGAATGACATTGGCGTTGGGGAAGGTTTGCTCAAAGGACATGATATTTTCGATGGTGGCACCACGGAATTTGTAAATACTTTGGTCGTCATCGCCTACAACACAAAGATTTCCGTGTTTTTGAGAGAGCAGACGAATGAACATATACTGTGCGTGGTTGGTATCCTGGTACTCGTCCACCATGATGTAGCGAAATTTTGTTTGGTAGTACTCCAATACATCCGGGCATTTTTGCAGCAGCTCTACGGTGTAATAAATCAGGTCGTCGAAGTCCATAGCGTCGGCTTCTTTCAGGCGAGATTGATACAGCTTGTACGCTCTTGCAATCAAGCCCATGCGATAATCACTGCTGCCTCTGGAGGCAAATTCCGCAGGGGATTCCAGTCGATCCTTTGCACGGGAGATTTCTCCCAGAACCGCTTTGACCGGCAGATTTTTTTCGTCTATGTTGAGGGATTTTAGGCAATCCTTCATCAAACGGCGGCTGTCGTCGGTATCATAAATGGTGAAGTGATTGGTAAAGCCGATGCGTTCACCGTCCCGTCGAAGCATTCTGGCGCATGTGGCGTGGAAGGTCATTGCCCAAATATCGTTGCCGTCATCACCCAACATAGCGCACAGACGAGATTTCAACTCCCCTGCTGCTTTGTTGGTAAAGGTAATCGCCAGAATTTGCCACGGCTTGCAAGGATGTACCGTCAGGGTTTTCCAAATCATTTCCGGAATCGGTGTGCCTTGCTCCACATAGTCGGTAAGGGCTTCGATTGCTTCATCATATCCGTCGGCAGGGCAGAACAACTCCTCACTGTGATAGCTGTTGCCGTTGCGGATGATATGGGCAATTCGGTTGACCAGTACAGTGGTTTTTCCGCTGCCTGCGCCTGCTAAAATCAGCAGAGGGCCTTCTGTTTGGAAGACTGCTTTGCGCTGCATTTCGTTCATTTTGGAAAATTCCCGTTCCAATGCTGCTTTGCGCAGGGACAGGAGTTGCTCTCGTCTATTCAATACGCTACCGCCTTTCGTGACCTTGGAAATTACGGAATGAAAATCGCAATTTCTTTTAAAAATCGTATCTGTTATTATACTATTTTTTTGTCGGAAAAGCAATCCGCAGACATAATCCGTCGGATTTTCTGTTCCTATGAAAAAAATCCATAGAAAATAGGGAAAAGGTGTAAAATCGTATTGCATATTTTTAAGATTGATTTTATAATAGAGGTAATAGTAATCAAAACGAAATGGTGCTTTTAGAAAACGGGTATCGTCATATTGAAAAAGAGGAGTTGCCAACATGAGCGAACCAATGGACAATATTAAAAAATGGGCGGAGGATATGAAAGAGTATGACCCTGTCCCGTGGGATATGTTGCCCCAAATCTATTTATATATGGATCAGGTCATCACTTATATGGAAGGACACCTCAAGCCTTTTGAAGCGGAGGACGGCACAAAGCTGCTGACTTCCAGTATGATTAACAACTATGTAAAAGACAATGTGCTGCCAAGACCGGAACAGAAGAAATACTCTCCGGAGCACTTGGCGATTCTGACGGTTATTTGTATGCTCAAGCCGGTGCTGTCCCTTCCCAATATTTCTTATTTGGTGAATCAGCAGATGCATCGGTTTAATAAGGGACGGTTGTATAATATGTTCTGCAAAACCCAAGCCTCTGCGCTGAAAGAAGTGGCGGAGCGTGTGGAGCAGATGTCGGAGCGCAGTGAAAATGAAATGATTCGCTTGGCAGTAGAGCTGTCTATGGAAGCGAATGCCAGACGAATTGCCGCAGAAAAAATCGTCAATGAATTGTCGGCAAAGAAAAAGGAATTGGAGAACGAAGAAACAACAAAATAAAAAAGAAAACACAAGCTGCAACGGAATATGGGTTCCGTCAGCTTGTGTTTTTTGTTTACGGATTTTGTGGTGTTCGTTTCAGAATTATACAACGGCACCGTGGAACTGCGGGATGGCACAGCAGAGATCAAAGAATAGACCAGCAGTTATTACCGATGACGCAGAAAAAGAACGGGATTCCTTTTTTGATGAAATGACCGGTAAGGATCTGGAAATCGGCTCCCTGTATCGGAGAAGAATACGAATATCAATTCCGTACAATTTGTAATGAAAACAGACGGAATCCAAAAGAGGAACCGGAGGAACCAACAGAAGAATTGAACTTTGGACAGAAATTCCTCAAGCTGGTTTGCATCCATTAAAAGTTGACAATTTTTTCAATCATTGTCAATAAAACACGCAGGATTTCGGAAAGAACTTTCCCGTAAAGATTCTGTTGCGGCTGCGCTATAATTTTGCCGAATTCTCATATACTTTCTTTACCGAAAAGGAGGTTGAAGGAATATGAGTAATCAGGAATTATTGGAACGGATCGAAGCCTTGGAAAAAGAAGTTGCATCTCTAAAAAAGCTGGTTCCTGGCGCAGAAACTATGGATACAGATAACACTAAGGGGAAAACAAAGCGATGTCTTCCGGGGTTTAATGAGTGTCGATATGTTTAATTGTGCGTAATCGACCGGAGCAAAAAGAGTAAAACAAGGCTGTTTTTTCGTAAAAGCTGTTTATTTTTAAAACAAATCGGGAGAGGAAAAAGATTTCTTCTAAAAAATAAAAAATACCATTGACAACAAGAGTAAGATGTGATATAATTTGCATACCTAAAAAAGGAGGTATATAGATTATGGCAGATAAAGAATTACTGGATCGCATTGAGGCTCTTGAAGAGCAAGTGGCAAGGCTGACAAAGCTGGTTCCCGGCGCAGAGGTAGAGGACACAGAAGGCAAAGAGAAGCGTTGCCTTCCCGGATTCAACGAGTGTAAACTCGTATAAGTGGCTTTTACAGCATTGTTACGATGATGGTAGCTCCCGGTGGAATGATTTCGCCGGGGGCACCTTTCTTTGCAAAAAAAATAAAATCCTCTTGACATGAAAAAAATGACGTGCTACAATTTCTATATACTTTATAAAATTTGAAACCGTTGAAGCGGAGATAACGGTGATGATGCTTCCACAGAGAGCCCGTGTTGCTGAGAGTCGGGTGAAAAACAAGTCATCAAATGGACCGCGGAGGGTGCAGTCAAATGCGCATGAGCGCAGAGTATTCTGCAACGTGAGGGCATACGTCAGTTGCCGGGGATATGTTGGTATCCTACAAAGAGCACAGTATGACTGTGAATGCAAGGTGGCACCGCGGATAAGTTTGCTTTATTCGTCCTTGACAGAAAGAAACCTTCTGTCAGGGACGTTTTCTTTTTTGGCAGAACCGATACACGCTTGAGGAGGAAAATTTTTATGACGATTACACCGAATTTGGAAGAAGTAAAAGCCATTGCCGCTACGGGAGAATACAATGTTCTGCCGGTAAGCTGTGAGTTGTTGTCTGACATCTGCACACCCATTGAGGCAATGCGAATTTTGAAAAATGTATCCACCCATTGCTTCTTATTGGAGTCTGTGGCAGAAAAGGAAAAGTGGGGTCGCTACACCTTTTTAGGCTTTGACCCAAAGATGGAGATTACTTGCAGCAACGGCGAAATGCAGGTGGGCAGCCTAAGGTTCCATACGGAAGATCCGGCTGCGGCGCTGCGGCAGATTTTGTCCGAGTACAAGAGTCCGAAGATGGAATCGCTGCCGTCCTTCACCGGCGGATTGGTTGGCTATTTTTCCTATGATTTTCTGGGATACAGCGAGCCTTCCGTACGGATGCAGGTGCAGGATACCGAGGACTTTAAGGATGTAGACCTGATGCTGTTTGACAAGGTGATTGCCTTTGATAATTTTAGACAGAAGATCATCCTGATTGTCAATATGGACTTGAGTGATCCGGAAACCGGTTACAACAAAGCGATTTTGGAGCTGCATCAGCTGCAGGAATTGCTGCGTTTTGGAGAAAAAAAGCAGGAGCCGGAGAGCCACCTGAAAGGGGAGGTTACACCGCTCTTTGATAAGGAAACCTATTGCGGCATGGTAGAGAAAGCCAAGCATCACATTCGTGAGGGCGATATTTTTCAAATCGTGCTTTCCAACCGGTTGAGCGCACCCTTTGAGGGCAGCCTGTTGAATACATACCGTGTTCTGCGGACAGTGAACCCTTCTCCGTATATGTTCTACTTCTCAGGTACCGATGTTGAGGTGGCAGGTGCTTCTCCGGAAACATTGGTGAAACTGGAGGACGGTGTATTACATACCTTCCCACTGGCAGGAACTCGCCCAAGAGGCAAGACAGAGGCCGAGGATAAAGCCTTGGAAGCAGAGCTGCTGGCAGATAAAAAAGAGCTGTCCGAACACAATATGTTGGTGGATCTGGGACGAAATGATTTGGGGAAAATCAGCAAGTTCGGCACGGTTCAGGTAGAGAAGCTGCATTCTATTGAGCGGTATTCTCACGTTATGCACATCGGCTCCACGGTGCGGGGCGAAATCCGTGAGGACTGCGACGCGCTGGATGCCATCTCTGCGGTATTGCCGGCAGGTACCTTGTCCGGCGCACCGAAGATTCGGGCTTGCCAGTTAATCGGGGAATTGGAAAATAATAAGCGAGGTATTTACGGCGGCGCCATCGGTTACATTGATTTTACCGGAAATATGGACACCTGCATTGCCATTCGCATTGCATATAAAAAGAACGGAAAAGTCTTTGTCCGCAGCGGTGCGGGGATTGTGGCGGATTCCGTTCCGGAAAAGGAATTTGAGGAGTGCATCAACAAGGCCAAGGCTGTGGTGCAGGCACTCCGTTTGGCAGAGGAGGCAGACGCATGATCTTACTCATCGACAACTATGATAGTTTTTCCTATAATTTATATCAACTCATCGGAGAGATTCAGCCGGATATTCGGGTGATTCGCAATGATGAATTGACCATTGAACAGATTCGGGAGCTTGCCCCTGACCACATCATCCTTTCTCCTGGTCCGGGTCGTCCGGAGGATGCAGGCGTTATTATCGAAGCAGCCCGCACCTTGGGAAAGACCATCCCAACCTTGGGTGTTTGCTTGGGACATCAGGCAATCTGCGCTGCCTTTGGCGCAACCGTTACTTATGCAAAGGAACTAATGCACGGTAAGCAGTCCGACGTTACCTTTGATAAGACTTGTCCGCTGTTTGCAAATTGCCCGGAAGTGGCTCCGGTGGCACGGTATCACTCCTTGGCAGCAGACGCTTCTACCTTGCCGGAGGAGCTGAAGGTTACAGCCGTTACCACAGACGGAGAAGTGATGGCGGTACAGCATCGGGAGTACCCGATTTTTGGTGTGCAGTTCCACCCGGAATCCATCATGACACCGGACGGAAAGACCATGTTGGAGAATTTTATCGCCATGGGAAAGGAAGAGCAGCATGATTAAGGAAGCCATCATCAAGATTGTAAATAAGGAAGATTTGACCTACGACGAAGCCTATGCGGTGATGAGTGAGATCATGAGCGGAGATACCACACCGACGCAAAATGCCGCCTTTCTGGCGGCGCTGTCTACCAAAAGCACCAAGGCAGAAACCATTGTAGAGATTGCCGGCTGTGCGGCTGCTATGCGGGATCATGCCACACAGGTAGACACCGGAATGGACATCTTTGAGATTGTCGGCACCGGCGGTGACGGCTCTCAGAGCTTTAACATTTCCACTACCGCAGCATTGGTAGCAGCTTCCGGTGGCATGAAGGTGGCAAAGCACGGAAATCGTGCAGCTTCTTCTAAATGCGGAACCGCCGACTGCTTGGAAGCTTTGGGTGTGAACATTGAGCAAAGTCCGGAGCAGTGCGTTACTTTATTAAAGGAAGTGGGAATGTGCTTCTTCTTTGCACAGAAATACCACGCTTCTATGAAATATGTGGGTGCCATCCGAAAGGAATTGGGATTCCGCACCGTGTTTAATATTCTCGGACCGCTGACCAACCCCGGTCGCCCCAAAATGCAGCTTCTGGGTGTATACGATGAATCTTTGGTAGCGCCGTTGGCACAGGTTTTGATGAATCTGGGTGTAGAGCGTGGCATGGTTGTTTACGGGCAGGAAAAGCTGGATGAAATTTCCCTCAGCGCACCGACCACCGTTTGTGAGTTCAAAGACGGTTGGAGCAAATCTTATGTGATTCAGCCGGAGCAGTTTGGCATGGAGCGTTGCCGTAAAGAAGATTTGGTCGGCGGCACTCCGGCAGAAAATGCCGCCATCACACGGGCTGTTTTGGGCGGTGTTCCGGGTCCAAAGCGGAATGCGGTTTTGCTGAATGCCGGTGCTTCCTTGTACCTTGGCGGAAAAGCAGATACCATGGCAGACGGTGTGCGCTTGGCAGGGGATTTGATTGACAGCGGAAAAGCCATGGAAACCTTAGAAAAGCTGATTGCCGTCAGCAATGGGAAGGAGGCAGACCAGTGACCATTTTAGAGCAGTTGGCGGCGTATGCCGCCGAGCGAACAGAACAGGCGAAAAAAATCTGCTCTCTTGCAGAGATGAAAGAAAAAGCCCAGTCTATGCCAAAAGGAGCCTTTGTCTTTGAAAAAGCGCTGCAAAAACAAGACATTGCCTTTATTTGTGAGTGTAAAAAAGCCTCCCCTTCCAAAGGTTTGATTGCGCCGGAATTTCCCTATTTGCAGATTGCAAAGGATTATGAAGCAGCAGGCGCAGATTGTATTTCTGTTCTGACCGAACCAAAGTGGTTCTTGGGCAGCGACCAATATTTAAAAGAAATTGCCGAGACAGTTTCCATTCCTTGCTTGCGGAAGGATTTTACCGTAGACGAATACATGATTTACGAGGCTAAGGTCTTGGGTGCGTCGGCAGTGCTGCTGATTTGTTCCATTCTTACCGAGGAGCAAATTCGAGCATACCTTCAAATCTGTGATGACTTGGGACTTTCCGCGCTGGTGGAAACCCACGACGAAGCAGAAGTGGAAACAGCTTTGCGGGTCGGTGCCAGAGTCATCGGTGTGAATAACCGAAACCTGAAGGACTTTACCGTAGATCCGGAAAACAGCCGTCGCTTGCGGGCGATGATTCCAAAGGATGTGGTGTTTGTGTCGGAGAGCGGTGTAACTTGCCCGAAGGATGTGGAAAATCTGCGGCAAATGGGCGCAGACGCTGTACTGATTGGAGAAACCCTGATGCGTGCTGCAGACAAAACCGAGATGCTTTCCCAATTGCGGGGGACAGTATGACAAAAATAAAGCTATGCGGCTTGACTCGCCCCTGCGATATTGAGTGGGCAAATGCGCTTTGCCCCGACTACATTGGCTTTGTGTTTGCAAAAAAGAGCCGCCGGTATGTATCGCCGGCGCAGGCAAAGACACTCAAGTCGTTGCTTCGCCCGGAGATTCAAGCGGTGGGCGTGTTTGTGAACGAACCGGTCGCATCGGTGGCAGCGTTGTTATCCGAGGGTGTAATTGATGTTGCGCAGCTTCACGGGCAGGAGGATGACGACTACATTCGGCAGCTTCGAGCAAAAACGGAGAAGCCCTTATTCCAAGCCTTTCGTGTGGACAATGCAGAAGATGTGCTGCGGGCAACGGCAAGTTTGGCAGATCAAATTTTGCTGGATTCCGGTGCCGGTGGTACAGGAACTTCTTTTGATTGGTCTTTATTAAAAACCATAGAACGCCCCTATTTTTTAGCAGGCGGATTAAACGAAACGAATATAGCTTATGCCGTCCGGCATCTTGCGCCTTATGGAGTGGATGTCAGTTCCGGCATTGAAACAGACGGACAGAAAGATCACGATAAGATGGTATCGTTTGTAACGGCGGTACGTCAAAGTTGTGGAGAGGAGTAGTAGAATGACAAATCAAAACGGACGCTTCGGTGTGCATGGCGGACAGTATATTCCGGAAACCCTGATGCACGCAGTTATCGAATTGGAAGCGGCTTATAATCATTATAAAAACGATCCGGAATTTAATCGGGAATTGAACGAGCTGTTCAACGACTATGCAGGCAGACCTTCTCGTCTGTATTATGCAAAGAAAATGACAGAGGACTTGGGTGGTGCAAAAATCTACTTAAAGAGAGAGGATTTGAACCACACCGGCGCACATAAAATCAACAACGTGTTGGGTCAGGCGCTCTTGGCAAAGAAGATGGGCAAAACACGTCTGATTGCAGAAACCGGTGCCGGTCAGCACGGTGTAGCAACAGCAACTGCCGCCGCACTGTTGGGCATGGAGTGCGTGGTCTTTATGGGTGAGGAAGACACCATTCGCCAAGCCTTAAACGTATATCGGATGCGGCTTATGGGCGCGCAGGTGATTCCGGTAACCAGTGGTACCGCCACCTTGAAGGATGCGGTTTCCGAAGCCATGCGGGAGTGGACCAGTCGTGTGGATGACACCCACTACTGCCTTGGTTCCGTAATGGGTCCGCATCCATTTCCGGTAATTGTTCGTGATTTCCAGGCGGTCATCTCGAAGGAAATCAAAGAGCAAATTTTGGAAAAAGAAGGTCGTCTGCCGGATGCAGTGATTGCTTGTGTCGGCGGCGGTTCCAACGCTATCGGCAGCTTCTATCACTTTATTGATGACAAAGAGGTTGCCCTGATTGGTTGTGAAGCAGCAGGCAGAGGTGTGGATACCTTTGAAACAGCAGCAACGATTGCGACCGGCAAGCTGGGCATCTTCCACGGCATGAAGTCTTACTTCTGTCAGGATGAGTACGGACAGATTGCGCCGGTATATTCTATTTCTGCCGGCTTGGACTACCCGGGCATTGGACCGGAACACGCTCATCTCCATGACATCGGACGGGCGCAGTATGTGCCGGTAACCGATGAAGAGGCAGTAAAAGCCTTTGAGTATCTGGCAAAAACAGAGGGCATCATTCCTGCCATTGAGTCTGCTCATGCGGTGGCACACGCCAGAAAGATTGCGCCGACCATGGGCAAGGATCAAATCATTGTTATCACACTGTCCGGCAGAGGCGATAAGGACTGCGCTGCCATTGCTCGATACAGAGGGGAGGATCTTCATGAGTAAGATTGCATCTGCATTTCAAGATAAAAAAGCATTCATTGCGTTCATTACCTGCGGTGATCCCGACTTGGAAACAACTGCTGCAGCAGTTCGGGAAGCCGTAAAAAACGGTGCGTCCCTGATTGAGTTGGGCATTCCGTTTTCCGATCCTACGGCGGAAGGTCCTGTCATTCAGGCTGCCAGCTTGCGGGCACTGCAGGGCGGTGTAACCACCGATAAAATTTTTGATTTGGTACGAGAGCTGCGGAAAGATGTTACAGTTCCGTTGGTGTTTATGACCTATGCTAATGTGGTTTTCTCCTATGGCGCAGATCGCTTTCTCTCTAACTGCAAAGAAGTGGGGATTGACGGTTTAATTCTGCCGGACGTTCCGTATGAAGAAAAAGAGGAGTTCTTGGAGCCTTGCAGAAAGTACGGTGTGGATTTGATTTCTCTGATCGCGCCAACCTCCGAGGATCGTATTGCCATGATTGCCGATGAGGCAGAGGGCTTCCTGTATATCGTATCCAGTCTGGGTGTAACCGGCACCAGAACAGAAATCAAAACCGACTTGGCATCCATCATGGAAGTGGTACGGCAGTCCACCGACTTGCCATGCGCCATCGGCTTTGGTATCTCCACACCGGAGCAGGCAAAGAAAATGTCCGATCTCTCCGACGGTGTTATTGTTGGCTCTGCCATTGTAAAGCTGTTGGCAAAGTACGGAAAGGATGCGCCGAAGTATATCGGTGAGTATGTTCGTTCTATGACAGAAGCAATGCAGTAAGCATAAAAAGAAAAGCGTTCCGATTGTATTTCGGAGCGCTTTTTATTTTGCGGAATATTTATTTTTTAAAGAAATGAAAGTCACAGCAGTCGTCGCAGCTGTTCTTTTTATGCTATAAAACGGGATAGGGGGTAATGGTTTGCGGGGACATTTCTTGTCCCTCAGCAGTAATTTTGGATTCCACCTCCACGGAGAAGGTACACTGGGATAATAAGTTGTGCCAGTTACTTTCGTTTTGTTTCCACCAGTCGGTTTGCTGTTTCCGCAGCACGTCGGAAAAGTTTACCACATCCACTTGGTTTTTATGCAGCGTCATGGTCAAGGCGTGTTCTACGGCCTGTTGAATTTGTTCCGATACCCGATCCTGCAAGGGTGTAAATTCCTGCACCGACAGAATTTTTCGCAGAGGCTGCGTGGTTTCGTTGATGTTCAATTCACAGGTGAGGGATACGGTAAAATGCGGGCGTTGATTTTGCAGCTCCGCTGTTATACTACAAGAGGAATCTAAGACACTGAGTGTAGCTTGGTTGCCGTCCTCCAGTTTTACTGTAACAGCACCGCCGGTCAGTTGATTGTTGATAGCCTTGATGCCCACGGTGGTATCACTGTCTAACATGGCTTGCAGGGAATCACCTTTAAAAATACCGCATCCATCCACAGCAATTTGTTGTTCCTGAACCGTTAAAGTCGGCAAATAAACATCGTTGGACTGACTGTATAAGGCATTGGCAACATCCAATACACGAATTTCCAAAAGCTGAGAGTTTAGATTTCCGGCGCTGGCTAATTGCTCAATTTGATCTGTCATCACATATTGGTTCATTTGCAGCTGATCGTTTTCCATGGAAAATTCCGGATTGGTTTGTAGCGTGAGAATGTCTTTGGCGTTGTCTTTTGCCAAAAAGACGGATTCTGCCGGTCTGGTTTGGTGGTGGCGTACAAAAAAGTCCATCACCGATTCCAAGCCCTGCTTGGCGCAATCCGAACCGAGAATAATCACGGAATTGTGGGTGTAAAACGGTGTTTTTCCCGATACAACCGTAATGTTATTCAGAGCATCGAAAACGCTGGTCCCGTCTGCTTCATAGACTTCAATGGAAGACGAAGCAGAGGTGGAAACCGCCTGCACCGTTACATGGAATCGTCCTGTTTCACTGCGGTCAATGCCAATGCCTTGAATCAATACCCGTTGATGAATCGGCACACGGGTGGAGGAAGTCATGGTGAAAATCATGATCACAATCGCAATCAGTGTTGTGGCAATTCGCAATCCTTTGAGGAAGGGAATTCGATTACGCATTTTGTGCCGACCTCCTATCTTTGATTCGATTTCCAATGACGGCGATCAATGGGAAAAGCGCAGCGGCACCGACAGTAAAGGGTGCAATGAGAAAGGGGTCTAAGAAGAAATTCAGCAGTGTACGATTGTCCACAATCACGATGGTACCAATACAGATGGCCAGTCCGGTAAGCGGAACAGAAACCACACGAACCGATTTGGGAGAAATACTGTCTACACAGAGGGAAATAATGTGTAAGTCCAGCGCGATTTTTAAAAATAACCCAATCAACCAAATACAGATGAAAACAGAGTCCATTCGCTGAAAGGTGCCGAGGTTTGCTATCGTCGCTGTGGAGTAGAGTGGGAAAAGCTGCAAGTTTGTATAGTTCCCCAGCACACCGATCATAAGAAAGAGAATCAGCATTCCTACCACAAAGGTAATGCTGCTCCATAAGAAAAAAGAAAGGGTGCGTTTGCCGATGGTCTGAGCATAGAGGATGGCTTGTACCGCAATGCAAGAGCTGCCGGAAAGATAAAAGGGAATGCCGGAAAGCATTTGCTTTGTACCGTTATAAAAGAGTGGCTGAAAGTTCTCGGTGTGAATATCAGTAAACAGCAATACGGCGATCACAGCAATGCCGAGAAACACCAAGGTCATAATTACCGATGCGGAACGGCCCATGGCATCCAAACCTTTAAAGGCGCTGTAAACGGCAGCCAAAACAATCATTACGGTGAAAATCCAAGTGGGGGTTACGGGACGAAAAACATTCCCCAGAAAAAATTGAAAGGTGGTTAAATATTGCAGGTCAATAAATAAAAAGTACAGGATATAAAAAATAGCCACGCACCAGAGAAACCAAGTACCTACACGCTGAGAAGCCAGCAACAAACCGCTGTTTTGTCTTTGCCGCATTAAGAAAAACAAGGGAATTGCCAACACAAAATTGCAGAGAAAAGCAATGGCGCAGGAGAGAAAATTATCGGTCAGGTTTTCTCCGCCCAGCAAAGAAGCATTGCAGGTAATTAACAGCGTAACGGAGGAAACAGTCATCAGAGCAAGCAACTGAAAGACGCTGATTTTTGAAGTGGTTTGCATGAACACAATCCTCCTAATCTTCATTGTGGGGGTGTTTGACGGTTACATCGGAACCGGGAAGATCCTGCACTTCCATGGGCGGTTTTGCCAATACTTTCCAATTTGAACGGAATAGCACATCTCGCATACTTTTGGGGGAGAAGGGAGAAACCGGCGCTGTAACCGGAACACCGTAGCTGCTTTTTGCGCACATATTGATGAGAATAATCGCAAAGCCAATCAAAATGCCGCCAACGCCAATGATACCGCCTACTAAAATAAAGAGCAGCCGCAAGAATGACAGCGGCTCATAAATTTTAGGGGTCACATAGGAAGATAACGCTGTCAGGGCAATAACCATCAAAGTCGGCGCGCCAATCAAACCGGAGTTGACGGCGGCATTGCCGATGACCAGTGCGCCTACAATACTGACGGAATGGCTTAAATTTTTTGGCACACGCAAGCCGGCTTCTCGCATAATTTCATAAATGAAGTTTAGCAATAAGATCTCTACAAAAATGGTAAAGGGCGTTTGGGCTTCGGCTTGGGCGATTTTCCCCAATAATGTGGGTGGAATCATCGCGGGCGTAAAGGTTGCCGCCGCCACAAATAACCCAGGCAGAAACGTAGAAATAAAAAATGCAAAATATTTGATCCACCGAACTGTGGTGGCGTAGAAGGGACGGTGGGTGTAATCATCGAAGGTTTGAAAGTTTTCGATAAACAAAAACGGAACGATCAATACCTGCGGTGTTCCATCTACTAAAATTGCCACACGTCCCTCGGTGATTTTTCCGCAAAGGGTATCGGGGCGGTCGGTTTCTCCAATGCTGCTGAATACACTGGGACGCTCCAACCACGGACGGAGGTATTCTCCGGATAACAAGGTTTTCAGATCCACTTGATTGAGATTTTGTTTCAGTTTTCGCAGCAGCTCCGGTGCAACTCGATGTTGCAAATAGCAAAGGCAAACCATGGTGTTGCTTTCCGAACCGATTTGCATGGTTTCAAACTTTAAGTTCGGGGTTTTCATTCGCCGGCGAATCATTGACAAATTGATAGGCAACACTTCTGTAAAGCCTTCTTTAGAGCCGTTCTGCATCAATTCATCGGCTTCACCTACGGTTCGGTAAGGAAAGCCCTGCACACCAATGGCAAGCATGACATCGCAGCCGTCCAGAGCCAAGATAACAAAGCCGCTCATGAGGTAATTCAGTACCTCGCCATAGGTGTAGATTTGCCGTTGGTCTACGGTGGAAAGCACCCGAGTAGAAATTGCTTTGAATTTTTGCATGGGGGACAGTTCCAAAATCGGTGCAGACAACAAGGGATTTAAAATGCTTTGTGCAACGGTTTGCTTATCCACCAAATTATCCATGGAAAACACGCAGCCATCGGTGCCGTTTAATTGAAATTCTCGAGCAAGAAAGTCACTGCTTTCTGCAAAACTGTTGCGAAAATAGATCAGATTTTCTGAAAGAGAGGGGGAAACCCGCTGCTCAGACCGATCCATAGGCAGCACTCCTTTTACACGTTTTTCCATAGTATTTGTCCGGTTTCCAAAATTTATACGGCGTAATCGCCTAAGATTCGGTCATACTAGAAAAAACCACGGCGAAAGGATGAAAGTATTGTGTTGATCTCATTGCTTCGATCAGTACTGTTATACGCTGCCATTATCGGAGCGGTACGGTTGATGGGAAAACGGCAAATCAGTGAATTGCAAACGTCGGAATTGGTGGTGACGCTGTTAATTTCCGATATTGCTGCGATTCCCATGCAGGATACCAGTCAGCCGCTCATCAGTGGATTTTTACCCATCGGCATATTGGTGGCAGGCGAATTGCTGCTTTCGGCAATCATGATGAAAAGCGTGCGGTTTCGCAAATGGATTTGCGGCAATCCGGTAATTGTGATTCGGGATGGAACCGTAGACCGGAAAGAACTGCGGCGTTTGCGAATGACCGTGGAGGATTTGTTTTCGCAACTACGGGAAAACGGTGTGGGGCATTTGGAAGAAGTGGCCTGGGCGATTGTGGAAACAAACGGTAGCTTAAGCGTTTTGAAAAAGCCGGGATATGACACCCCCACCTGCGATATGTTGGAAGTCAAAACCACGGAACGGGACATGGAGGTTGTGGCAGTCAGTGACGGTGTCGTATCGGAGTCAGCGCTGACCTTGTGTGGAAAAACACGCCAGTGGTTAGACGGTGTTGTGGCGGAAGAGCATTTGGAATATCGTGATATTTTTATTTTTTTACTGAATACAAACGGTTCTTACCAGATTATTCAAAAGGAGTTGAAATGAAGCGGGTATGGGCAGCCGTCGTGGTGTTGACGGTATTGGTTGCGTTGTGTATTTTAGGTTTGGTTACTACGGTGACTGCTGCCGATGAAATGCTGCGCCGAACCGAACAAATTGAAACCTGTTTGCGGCAATCTCAATATGAAGAAGCAACTGCATTGACGGAAGATGCTATCGACCGATGGGAGCGGAAAAGTCGAATTCTTTGCACCTTCTTCAGCCATTTGCAGTTGGAAACAGCCGACAAAGAGTGGGATGCCCTGCGTGCTTCTTTAGAAGCAAAGGAGTACGGTCGTGGGCTGGAGCATTGCGGGCAACTGACGTTATTTTGGAATCACTTGCGAAAAGCGGATTTTCCGTATTGGGAAAATGTGCTATAAGAAATCAGACCCATTCTCGGAGAATACTATTCCGACAATGGGTCTGCTTTTTGACAATTATTCTGTTTTTGGTGCTTCGTTGTAAAGTGCGGTAACTTCTTCCGCAGAGAGAGAATCCCGTTCCATCAATGCTTTTGCAATGCGGTCAACAGCTGCCCAGTTTGCACGGATAAAAGCAACGGTTTCTTCCCAAAGAGATTGGGAAAGCACTTCACATTGATCCATCAGCTTGTTTTGTCCGGCAAGACCAAAATCACCGTAATCCAATAAGCCGTTTTTCTCGGACAGGGTTGCCAGATTTTGAATTACACGAGTTGCTTCTTTAATATCTTGTCCGGCGCCCAAGGAAACACCGATTTCCCGTTCTCCGGCAAGAAGATATTCAGCAGCTCGTCCGGCGTACAGCATCTTCACACGGCTTTTCAAATCGCCTACCGTAGGAAGCTGCTTATCTGACGGCGGAACGCTCATGGTTACGCCGCCTGCACCGGAGGTAGTGGGCAGTACGGTAACCCGCCGCACCAGGTGGTCGGTAAGTCCCAGTGTTGCAACAGAGTGTCCTGCTTCGTGGTAGCTGACAATGCGATGTTCTTCTCGGTTGCGTTCACCGATGCTGTTTTTGATATGTCCCTTCAATGCCATCTGAATGGAGGCTTCATCAATTTGCCGCCGTGTAATTTCCGGCGTTTTTTGCGTCAATGCCAACAGTGCCGCTTCATTCAGCAGTGTTGCCAAGCCGGCGCCGGAGAAGCCCACGGTATCTTTTGCAAGTTCGGAGAAATCCACGTCCGGTGCAAATTTTTTATTCTTGGCATGAAGCCGTAAAATTTGCTCTCTGGCGTTGCAGTCCGGCGGCGGCAGAACGAATTGTTTGTCAAAACGTCCAGGTCGTACCAATGCAGGGTCCAAGTCCTCCGAGCGGTTGGTAGCGCCGATGACCAGAACGCCATCCGAGGCTTCAAATCCGTCAATAGCGGACAGCAGAGCGTTCAAGCATTGGGTGTATTCTCGCCCTGCGCCGTCGGTGCTGCCATCTCTCTTAGAGCCGATGGCATCCAGTTCGTCGATAAATACCACGGAAGGCGCATGTTCCTTTGCTTCTTTAAAGAGCTTTCGCACACGGCTTGCGCCCAAGCCGGCATACATTTCAATAAATTCCGATGCGTTGGCAGAGTAGAAGTTCACGCCGGTTTCGCCTGCCAATGCACGGGCAAACAGGGTTTTACCGTTACCCGGTTCGCCTTCCAGCAGCACCCCCTTTGTGATGTGTGCGCCAAAGTTTAGGCAAAGAGAAGGATCTTTCAAGGTTTCGGCAATGGTTTTCATATCTGCCTTAATTTCTTCCAAGCCTGCCACATCGTCAAAGGTGGTGGTAGGACGGGAAGCCGCTTCTACGTTATAGCGTCCGCTGCCGGGAATCATCCGCATTACAATGAGAAGGATAAAGACAAGCGGCAGGTAGGGCAGCAGTGCCGTCAGCAACCGCAGCCAGAACGGGGTGGAGGTTTCGGTAAACTCGATGTCTTGTTTCAGCATCCGCTCTTTAAAGCCGTCGATTTGTGGATTATCTGTTTCGTAAACGGTTTTGTCGTCCGGCTTTTGGAAGGTGAACTTTGATCCGCCTACCGGGAAGGTGATTTTCTCTACCTGTCCTTCTTCTACCAGTTTGCAGAAGTCATTATAGGAAACCGTTTCCGGTTTTTGTGTTGTGAGAACAGTAACGGTAATGGAGATTGCCACTGCAACCGCAGTCAGAATTGCTACCGCCAACGCAGTGTATCTTCGCTTTTTCTTGCATGGGGCAGATTGATTTCGTTTTTTGGGATGTTTTTCTGTTGCCATCGGATGATTCCGCTCCTTTTCCGATTGAAATGTCATATTTTTTTATTCTACCATATTGCAGTAGATGTCATGCGAATTTTTTGTAAATTTTTATTCGGAAATAGAAAAACCGGCAATTTCCGGTGTGCTGCCGAAAATCGCCGGTGGAAGTCAGAAGAATTACTTCATGTTTTCCTCATATTCCTGAATCATTTTCTTAACCATTTGGCCGCCTACGGAGCCTGCTTCTTTGGAGGTCAAATCGCCGTTGTAGCCTTGCTTCAGGTTTACGCCAACCTCAGAAGCGGCCTCCATTTTGAACTTGTTCAGCGCTTCCTTTGCTTCCGGTACTAACTGCTTGTTGCTGGATTTGGACATAGTAAAACACTCCTTTAAAAAATTGTTTGCGTGTTTGCCTTCCTAGTGTATGATGATCGCAACGGATTATAGCTGACAATCCTTGTCTGTTTTTTTGACAAAATACAAGGAGATTTCCATGGAGGAACAAGGATTGACAGGCTTTTAAAAATATGTCAAAATGACAAAAAGACAAAAGGAAAAGAGGCGCACCAATGAAGCAGTATCTCATGGCGTTGGATCAGGGAACCACAAGCTGCCGCTGTATTTTATTTGACCGATTCGGACATCCTTGCAGTATGGCGCAAAAGGAATTTTCACAAATTTATCCCCGGCCCGGTTGGGTAGAGCAAGATCCAATGGAAATCTGGTCCTCTCAGTTGGCGGTAGCGACGGAGGCAATTAGTAAAATCGGCGCTACTTCTCATGAGATTGCCGCCATTGGAATTACCAATCAGCGGGAAACCACCGTGGTTTGGGACCGTCGTACAGGAATGCCGATATACAATGCTATTGTGTGGCAGTGCCGAAGAACGGCGGAGCAAATTGCTCAACTGGAAGCAGACGGACTTTCCGATTATGTGCATCAGACCACAGGATTGATTCCCGATGCCTATTTCAGCGCATCCAAAATTGCGTGGATTTTAGACCATGTTCCCGACATCAGAGAGCGGGCGGAAGCCGGAGAATTGCTGTTTGGCACCATTGACACATGGCTCATTTGGAATTTAACAAGAGGGGCTGTTCACGTTACGGATTACACCAACGCTTCTCGTACCATGCTGTTTGATATTCATAAGCTGTGTTGGGATGACACGCTGCTCCGTTATTTTCGGATTCCAAAAGCCATGCTGCCGGAGGTTCGGTCTTCCGGAGAGGTGTACGGTTACACCGCCACCGATATTTTAGGCAGCGGGATTCCGATTTCCGGTGTGGCAGGAGATCAACAGGCGGCGCTGTTTGGACAGTGTTGCTTTTCACCGGGAGAAGTAAAAAATACATATGGAACCGGTTGCTTTTTGCTGATGAACACCGGAAAGACAGCGGTGAAATCGCAAAAGGGATTGTTGACTACCATTGCTGCCGGAAAAGCAGGCGCCCTGCAATATGCGTTGGAGGGCAGCGTGTTTGTGGCGGGCGCAGGCATCCAATGGCTGCGGGATGAACTGGGAATTTTGCAAAACGCAAAGCAGTCGGAGGAATACGCTCGTTCCGTTCCCTCCAACAACGGCGTATATATTGTTCCCTCCTTTACGGGCATGGGCGCACCGTACTGGAATCCCCATAGCCGAGGAACCATTGTGGGCTTGACAAGAGATTGCACCAAAGCCCATTTGGTTCGGGCAATGTTAGAGTCCATTGCGTATCAAACCTACGATTTAATGTCTGCAATGGAGTTGGAATCCGGCGTTTCTGTTTCTTCGCTGAAGGTGGACGGCGGTGCAGCTGTCAATGATTTTTTACTGCAATTCCAGTCGGATTTGTTGAACACTTCGGTGCTGCGTCCGGATTGCGTGGAGATTACCGCATTGGGTGCCGCTTATTTAGCGGGCTTGGGTATCGGTTGGTGGGAAAGCACGGAAGAAATCTGCGAAAATCGCAGAGCAGTGCAACAGTTCTCCCCACAAATGTCGGCGAAAGAACGAGAGAATTTGCTCAAAGGTTGGAAACGAGCGGTAGATTGCGCGATCTATTGGGCAAAGGATTCGGAATAAGAAAAAGCAGAGAACAGGAAGTGTTCTCTGCTTTTTGCGTTATTGAGAAGTTGTCTGTGTTGCAATTTGCTTGCCGGTGTTGTCAATGGTGTAGTTGTCTTTCAATACCAGTTCCGAGATGGGAACAATGGCGTAGCCGTCGCTTTGCAGCCGCTCTAAAATGGTCGGCAGGGCAGCCGGGGTGTTGGTTGCGCCGTTGTGAAATAAAACAATCGAGCCGTTTTGCACATGAGAGGTAACTCGTTCCACCATTTGCTCTACGGTGGGATCTTTCCAGTCTAAGCTGTCTACATCCCATTGAATGGTTTGCATTCCGCAGTTTTTGGCACAGTCCAGAACCTCGTTGCTGTAATCTCCGTAAGGTGGTCGGAACAGGGTTGGAGTTTCTCCCGTTATTTTTGCAATTTTATCGTTGCAGGATAACAGCTCCTCTGTTTGTTGGGAGCGGCTTAGCGTTGGCATATGGGGGTGGGTGTTGGAGTGATTGCACACCTCATGGCCTGCATCGTGGAGGGCTTTCACCGATTCCGGAAATTTCTCTGCCCAATCGCCCACCACAAAGAAGGTGGTCTTTACATTGTAGCGAGCCAAAATATCAATCAGTTCTTGTGTTTGTTCGTTGCCCCAAGCAGCGTCAAAACTGATGGCAATTTTCTTTTCATCGGTTGCCACGGAATAAATGGGAACTTTACGTTGGGTGGAAGCCGTCTGCACTACCGCTGTCGGTTCGGCACGACTGCGCTTGATGCCCAGCCCTGTTGCCATTCCCACTGCGGCGCATCCTACCAGAAAAACTGCCAGCATGGTCAGCCGTCGTTTTGTCAGTACAAAAAATTTCATATGCACCCTTCTTTCCGTCAAACTCCTCACTTCCATTTGTATGGCGGAATGTGTTGTCCTTATGCGCTTTTTTGCAAAAACAGGTGCGAAGAAGTCCGGAAAGTGCTATGATAATCATGAGGTGATTTGCGATGAAACGATTTCGTTGTTTGGCAGTGCTTTGCGCGGTGCTTATTTGTTGTGGAATCTTGGGGGCAACGGTTACGCAAGTGCCGGTTTTGGCAGCAACAGTCCAACAAACAGAGCGCTATTCGCCCTATCGCACCACACAGAAAATCTCCTACTATTCTGCGCCAAAAGCCTCTGCTAAAGCGGTGGGAACGTTTTCCAAAGGCAAAACCATTGCAGTGGTAAAGGGCAGCAAGCGGCAGGTGGGAGCAACAACTTGGTATCAGGTTCGCATCGGCAGCAAACGGTACTATGTTAAGAATACCGGTATCAAAAAAATTGCCGTTGCCCGTCCCTCGGTGAACGGTGCCTTGCGGGTCAAAGGAACGAAATTAGTGGACAAAAACGGGGAAACGGTGCAGCTTCGTGGTATCAGCACCCATGGTATTGCATGGTTCCCACAATATATCAATGCCTCCTGTTTTCGGCAGCTTAGCCAAGATTGGAACGTGAACTGTATTCGTCTGGCAATGTATACGGAGGAATACGGCGGTTACTGTTCCGGCGGTGACCAAAAGGCACTGGAGGATTTAATTGTAAAGGGCGTAAAGTATGCCAAACAGCAAAACTTATATGTGATTGTAGACTGGCATGTTTTGTCCGACGGGAATCCCAACGCCCATTTAAAAGAAGCAAAGCAATTCTTCAAGCGCATTTCCGCTCGTCTAAAGGACTATAACAATGTGCTGTATGAAATTTGCAATGAGCCAAACGGCGGTACCACTTGGCAGCAAATTCGCAGTTACGCTAATAAAATCATTCCGCTGATTCGCAAAAATGCCCCGAACAGCGTGATTATTGTGGGAACACCCACTTGGTCCCAAGGGGTAGAGGAGGCAGCCAAAACACCGTTGAAGCAGAAGAATCTGCTGTATGCTCTGCACTTCTATGCGGCGACCCATAAGAGCGAGCTGCGGAACAGTATGATTCGTGCCAACAAAGCCGGACTGCCGATTTTTGTATCGGAATTTGGCATCAGCGAAGCCAGCGGCAACGGTACGGTAGATACTGCCGAGGTAAATCGTTGGGTGACTGCCATGGAACAGCGGGGAATCGGCTACATGATGTGGAATCTTTCTAATAAAGACGAAGCCTCCTCCTTGCTCAAATCTTCCTGTACCAAGACTGCTAACTTTTCCGGCAGTGATTTAAGCGCATCGGGAAAGTGGCTGTATCGTTTGCTGACAGGCTTGAGCGCACCGTCTGCATCCGGCAGTAGCAGCACTGCCACAGGCGGAAGCGCTACGTCCGATTCACAGCCGACTCAAACGGTCACAGGCAGTACAGGGAAAGTGACGCATCAAGCAACCTTGGTGAATCAGTGGACTTCCGGTGATACCACGTTCTATCAATATACATTGAAGGTATCCAATGTAAGCAGCCAATCGGTAGATTGGACGGTGTCCCTGTCCTTTAACAGCGCCATTGCTCTGCAAAGCAGTTGGAACGGTAACTTTACCGTGAAAGGAAAGACGCTTCGCATTACAGGCGCAGACTATAACAACACCGTTGCAGCCGGTGCAACGATATCCGATATGGGATTTATCGTGTCAGGCGGAAAACTTTCCAAATAAAGAAAAGAGAAACTCCGACAATCCATCCAAAGAATAAAACAAACCGCTTGTGAGGAAACGTTCCTTGCAGGCGTTTTTTTGCATCATGATTTGTCCCCCTTCTGCATACAGATGAGTAGGAAAGGGAGGAATGGATATGAAGGATCGAATGATTGGGCGAGCAGGGGTGTTCCTTTTTTCATTACTGTTCTTATGGGTGTTAGTTGCATCGGGATGGAGTCGAGCATCTGCTTTAACGGATACGGACATCACAGCGCCGTCTGCCATTTTGTTGGAACCGGTAAGCGGTCAGGTGCTTTATGAGAAAAACTGTGATGAACAGCGTCCCTGCGCTTCTATCACAAAAGTAATGACGTTGCTGTTGGTGATGGAGGCGATCGAAAACGGACAGCTTTCGTTGGAAGAAACGCTGACTGCCAGTGAACACGCCGCTTCCATGGGTGGGTCTGACATTTGGCTCAAGCCGGGAGAAGAAATGAGCGTGGATGATTTAATCAAATCCACCGTTATTATGTCTGCCAATGATGCTGCTGTTGTATTAGCAGAGCGGGTGGCAGGCAGTGAATCGGACTTTGTGGCAAAAATGAATCGTCGGGCAAAAGAATTGGGTATGGAAAATACCGTCTTTAAAAATTGCAACGGACTGGATGAAGAAGGGCATTTGACCACTGCCAGAGATGTGGCGTTGATGTCGGCGGAGTTAATCAAGCATAAAAAGATTTTTGACTATACCTGCACCTGGATTGACTATGTGCGGGATGGAGATACCCAACTGGTGAATACCAATAAATTGATTCGCAGCTACAAAGGCATTACCGGATTAAAAACCGGAACTACCAGTCAGGCAGGAAGCTGCATCACCGCTACGGCAGAGCGGAACGGATTAAAGTTGGTAGCGGTAGTATTAGGCTGTGATACCACACAGCATCGCTTCTCCGATGCCGCAGCCTTGTTGGACTACGGTTATGCCAACTGGGCGGTCATCACACCGGAAGTACCGGAGCTGCCTCAACTTTCGGTGAAGAACGGGTTATCCCCTTCTGTATCGCTGAAAGCATCCCTGCCGGAAAGTGTGTTGGTGGAGAAAGGAACCGTTTCCGAGTTGAAATCGGAAATTGCCGTAGAAGAGTTTGCCGAAGCCCCTGTGGTAGAGGGAGAAACGATGGGAACCATTCGATTTACCACGCCGGAGGGACAGGAATTGACTACCGTTCCCATTGAAGCGGCGGAATCTGTGGCGAAATTAGATTTTGGGGCTTGCTTCCGAATTTTGTTCCAATCATTGCTCAGTATGTAACATATGGATAAATTTTAAAAATTCGCACAAAATAGTTGGTTTTTAGCTTGCATTATTTGTCAAAATATAGTAAAATAAAATCAAATTAAGGATCTTAAAAAACAGAACGGACAGGGGGAACAAGTATGTCGATTCATGTAGATTTGCAACATTTGGAGGGGTTTGTGGCAGACCACGAATTTTGTGGTATTGCCAATCAGGTGAAAGCTGCCCACGAAGCGCTCCACAGTGGAACCGGTTTGGGAAATGACTTTATTGGTTGGGTCGATCTGCCTACAAACTACGACCATGAGGAATTTGCCCGCATTAAGCAAGCGGCGGAAAAAATTAAGTCCGATACCGATGTATTTATTGTGATTGGTATTGGCGGCTCTTATTTGGGTGCCAGAGCAGCCATTGAGTTTTTGAAGTCCAACAATTATAACGCGCTGAAAAAAGATACACCGGATATTTACTTTGCCGGCAATAACATCAGTTCTGCTGCGCTCAGCGAATTGATTTCTATTTGTGAGGGAAAGGATATTTCCATCAATATGATCTCAAAGTCCGGCACTACTACCGAGCCGGCCATTGCATTCCGTGTGTTAAAAAAGCTGTTGGAGGATAAATACGGCAGGGAAGAAGCCAAAAAGAGAATTTACTGCACCACCGACAAAGCCAGAGGTACCTTGAAAAAATTGGCTACGGAAGAAGGCTACGAAACCTTTGTGGTGCCGGATGACGTAGGCGGTCGGTTCTCCGTGTTGACAGCCGTAGGCTTGCTGCCAATCGCCGTTAGCGGCGCAGATATTGACGCTTTGATGGCAGGCGCACAAGAAGCACAAGCAGAGTACAACAATGAGGATTTAAAGACCAACGAATGTTATAAGTACGCCGCCGTTCGGAATATTCTGAATCGGAAGGGCAAGGATATTGAGCTGTTGGTCAGCTATGAGCCGTGCTACACCATGATGTGTGAGTGGTGGAAGCAACTGTATGGCGAGAGCGAAGGTAAAAACGGCAAGGGAATTTTCCCGGCTTCCGTTATCTTCTCCACCGATTTGCACTCTATGGGACAATATGTGCAGGATGGTCGCCGCAATCTCTTTGAAACCGTGGTGCTTTTTGAGAAAGCAAAGCAGGAAATCTACATCGGCAACGACCCTGATAATGTAGACGGCTTGAACTTCTTGGAAGGCAAGTCCATGGCATACATCAACCGCAAAGCCTTTGAGGGAACCGTTTTGGCGCACAACGACGGCGGCGTTCCGAACGTAGTGATCAGCGTTCCGGATTTCTCCGAGCATTCTTTGGGCAAGCTGTTCTACTTCTTTGAAAAGGCTTGCGGCATTTCCGGTTATCTGTTGGGGGTAAACCCATTTGACCAACCAGGCGTAGAAAGCTACAAGAAGAATATGTTTGCACTGTTGGGCAAACCGGGATATGAGGCAGAAAAGGAAAAATTGGAAGCAAGACTCCAAAAATAGCACTTTTCGGCTGTCGAATTCGGAAAAGATCAAAAATAAATAAAAATTATTTGTAAAATGTATTGATTGGAAATCGTATTGTGTGATATGATGGTAACGACACGATACAGAAGTGCGCAAAATTAAAACTAATGGAAATAGGAGGAGTTTATCATGGTAACTCTGATTGTTGGAAAAAAAGGCGCCGGTAAAACAAAGAAGCTGGTAGATCTTGCAAACGAAGCTACAAAGAACGCAAGCGGCAACGTTGTAGTGGTAGAGGTAAAGACAAAGCTGACTTTGGATATTTCTCACGAGGCTAGACTGATCTCTCTGGAGCCATACAACGTATCCGGTGCAGAAGCACTGTACGGTTTTGTAGCAGGTATCTGCGCAGGCAACTATGACGTGCAGGAAATTTTCGTAGATTCCGTTCTCCACATTCTGGGCAATGACGCGGAGCTGGCTGCTTTCGTAGAGAAGATAGAGACTCTGGCAAAGATGGCAGAAACAAAGGTTACTTTCTCCGTATCTATGGCAGAGGAAGAGCTTCCTGAGGCTGTTAAGTCTTTCGCAACCATCGTTGCATAAGCTGCTTACATAGCAAAAACAGAGAATGATGTTGTCGCCGGGGCGCCGCTTCGGCGGCAGCTTTTTATGAAGGTATTGGAATCTTGTTATCTTTTTGTCATCTTTAGAGAAATTATGGTTGACAAAGCGATACAAAGCCGATATAATATTTTAGTGAAGCGTTGAGGTGGAAGTATGCTTCTTGCATTAAAAAAGCTTTTTACAGGCGAAGCGACCTGTGTGCCGTTCGATTATATGCTGGACTTGGACGACCCACAAGTTGAAGGTCCGGTACACGTTACGGGGCAGGCGGTCAGTCAACCGGAGGGAGTTTCTCTCCTAGTTACGGCAGACTTTACCCACAGTGTATCCTGTGATCGGTGCGCCGAACTTGTAAAGAGCGGGAAACAATATCACTTTAATCACGAGTTGGTTCAAGAACTGCACAGCGAGGACAACGAAAGTTATGTTCTGGTGGAAGAGCAGGAATTGGATTTGGACGAGTTGGTTCGGGCTGATATTTTGCTGGAGCTTCCCACAAAGAATTTGTGCAAACCGGACTGTAAAGGGCTTTGCCCGAAGTGCGGCACAAATTTAAACAGCGGAAGCTGTGAGTGCGATACGCGTCAGATAGACTCCAGATTGGAGATCTTAAAACAACTGATAGATTGAGGATCCTATTGTAAGGAGGTGCTGAACCATGGCTGTACCAAAGAGTAAACTGTCCAGCGCAAGACAGAACAAAAGACGTTCCAACGTATGGAAGCTGACTGCTCCTACTCTCGTGCACTGCCCAAAGTGCGGTGAGTACAAAACACCTCACAGAGTATGCGGCAACTGCGGCTATTACAATGGCAGAGAAGTGGTTAAGAAGGACGCGTAAGCGTTTTTCCGAAATCTGCAAAGCATAGAGAAGGAGCAATCCTTCTCTTATTTTTTTCAAATTTTCCAGAAAAAGGAGGCGATTCCTGTGGCAGTACGCATTATGGAGGTTGTACCCAACAGTTCTGCCGACAAAGCCGGGATTCAATCCGGCGAAACCTTG
>CAKSOB010000003.1 GCA_934476545.1 uncultured Eubacteriales bacterium
TTATACATCATAATGTTCTTCCCAATAGGAAGAAACATCTGTACCAATTTGAATCAAATCCTGTGTCAGCTTTTCTTTTGGTGCGGAAAATACCTCTTGAGTTGTACCCCGCTCAATGATAACACCATCCTGCATAACACAGATTTCCGAACAAATTTGGGAAGCCAATGTAATATCATGGGTCACCATCAAAAACGCACAGCCTTGTCGTTGTACAATCTCTTTGATGATTTGGCAAATTTCTTCCTTTACCGCCTGATCCAACATAGAGGTAGGCTCATCCATAATGAGTACCTTTGGCTCCAAGGACGGCGGCCAGGGTCCAGATCACTGACGCAGTGCTCCGGATCTTGGGTGATAATGATGTCCGGTTTAAATTTGCGGATAACCGTCGCAATTTTCAGCCGTTCCTCCCGAGAACCGGTAACTGCGCCCGAATCCATATTCAGATACTCTACCGTTGTTTGTAAAATCTCAGCAGACTTTGCCAAATCCTTCCGCATCTGTTCTCCACAGAACAACATAGAGGCATGAGAAACTCCGCCGCTTTTTGCGTTTTTCAGTAGAGCGCCACCACACTCCACCAATTCCATTCCATAAACACCCAATAGCAAAATTCGTTTTCCGTTTTGATTTTCTATCATGTCCCTACTCCTTTTTATTTATGCCACATTGTGATCGGTCGTATGTGGTACTGTTATCATAATATAAAAATTATATTATCTTTACAATATCTTATTGCCTGATATTTCTCATTAAGTGATTTTATGAATGGTTTATTGCCTAAAAAAGACATAAAATATGAAACTCCGTAAAATAAAGTTATCATACATCATTCAAACAGAGCCTATGAAAAAACAAAACAGTAGTTACTTCACCAAGAAAAATAAAATTGAAGGATGTGTCTCTATTGCCAATCCGGTCTTATTCAACTAGAGTGTATTTCACACAGAATCTTTCGATTTCGGAGCAATAAAGCAAGGCTTTAAATAATGTCTTTCTCTACAAAACCCGCTGATTTTGTTGAATATCTTGCAAAATTTCATAGAAAAACCAAAGGGCGTAACAAGGGGGCAGTAACACAAAATTCCTCCCGAGTAAGATGAATTTTCCTAAAAATAAAAAATGCCCAAAAACCGCGCAGTGATGCGGTTTTCAGACACATTCGATAAAAAGAAAAGGTGACCTTTCGGCCACCTGATTTGGTGCGGATAACAGGACTTGAACCTGCATGAACTTGCATTCATATGGACCTGAACCATACGCGTCTGCCAATTCCGCCATATCCGCATATTCTTTTTGTTCGCTCGGAACGTATACTATAATATCATAGAGATTCCGGAATGTCAACCCTATTTTGCAAATTATTTTTCTTTTTTGTATTTTTATGGAAAAACGAATGAAATCCCTCGAAATCACGCCGACTTGTATAAAACAATCCCCTCTGCCGTACAATGAGATAGGGCATGTCTGCCACTACCCATAGAATCGAGGACATCATGGAATACACTACCTTAGGAACCACAAAAATCCCACGGATTGCCGTTGGCACATGGGCTTGGGGAACGGGCTTTTGGGGGACAAACCGCATATTTGGCTGCCGGCTGCAAGAAACCGACCTGCGTCCGGTTTTTCGGCGGGCAATCGCTTGCGGCTGCACTCTTTGGGATACTGCTCCGCGCTATAACAACGGTGCCTCGGAAACCATTTTAGGCACATTGAGCGCATCCCATTCCTTACAATTTTCCACCAAATTTCTTCCCCTTCCCTTTCAAACAAAAGGAGCAATGGCACGTTCTCTACAAAAAAGCCTAACTCGTCTGCGCACGGACCACGCAGAACTTTTTTGGATTGACACACCAAAACACATGGAAAAATGGACAAAAGAACTGATTCCTTTAATGCAGTCCGGAAAATTTCGGTACTGCGGTGTTGCCAACCATAATTTGCAGGAAATTTTACAGGCAGAGCGCATTTTGCGCCAAGCCGGACTACAACTGGCGGCGGTGCAAAATCATTTCAGTTTGCTGTATCGTCTGCCGGAGGAGGATGGCATTTTAGATTGGTGTCATCAAAACGGGGTGGTATGTTTCGCTTACATGGTTTTAGAGCAAGGCGCACTGACAGGACGATACACAGCAGAGCATCCCATGCCCGACCATACCCGCCGAGGGAATGCTTATCCACCGGTTGTATTAAAACGGCTGCGTCCGCTCTTATCTTTAATGGAACGCATTGGAAACCGGTATGATGCTGACGCTGCGCAAATTGCCATTGCATGGGCGGTTGCCAAGGGAACGGTTCCCATCGTAGGCATGACAAAGCCGCACCATGTAACACGAGATGTGGCAGCCGTTTCTATCCCCCTAACGCCCACGGAAATTGCGCTGCTGGAACGAGAAGCTGCCCGAACCGGTGTGCGAATCCCTGGAGATTGGGAAACCGCCTAATAAAAGCCCCCCGGCTTTGCCGGGGGCTTTTTCAGATAGGTTCGCTTTAGCGAAATTCATCGGCAGTGGTTTTCCATAGTCCATGCTGATTGCAATAAGCGAACACTGCCAACGGCTCGTCCTCCTCTGTAACGGCAAACCACACCTTTGGCACATCTCGTCCCACCAAGGATTTCCGCTGACCGCCACGTTCTGTTTGCAAATATACCCAACTGATTTGATGTTCCTTTTCCATGGGATGGTGGGCTTCTCCGATTTCTACCATTACAAGACCACCCTTCACCGCTACCTTTGGCTTGTGTTTATGGTCGCTGTCCTCTTTTGCGGAAAGCATGGTCATTTTCTCTCCACAACACAACAACGGAACCCCGCTGTCATGCAGCATACCCACTAAATTACCACAATGGGTACATTCCAAGAAAAATTGTTCCTGCTCCATTTTACTTGCTCCTTTCCAATTGGTTTCGTTATAGAATATCCAAATCAAGCAAAAATAAACGGAACAGTTCCCTGTTCCGCAAGTCTTACAGTAATCTCACCGCTGTACCGGTTGCCAACACTTCGGCTGCCCCTTGCACAATAGAAGAAGTGGAATAATTCACCCCTAAAATTGCATCGGCACCCAGTCGCTCTGCTTCTGCAATCATGCGCCGAGTAGCTTCTTGCCGTGCCTCCTGCATCATGTCGGTATAAGAACGCAGTTCGCCGCCAACCATGCTTTTCAACCCTGCCCCAATGTCCTTAAACATATTTTTGCTCTGCACCATACTGCCGCTGACCATGCCCAAAACAGCATAGGGTTTGTCGCCGAAATTGGGAATTGTCGTTAATACCATAAAAATTCTCCTTTCCCATCGCTCTTCTTTGCTTTTATTGTATAGCATCCCCATGGGATTGTAAAGAATTTT
The DNA here is from genome assembly GCA_934476545.1 of uncultured Eubacteriales bacterium. Lineage (GTDB taxonomy): Bacteria > Bacillota > Clostridia > Oscillospirales > Acutalibacteraceae > UMGS1071. The sequence continues at coordinate 3,359 of CAKSOB010000003.1, forward strand.
TTCGCTGCTCCTCATAGTTATTGGGATAATTTTTTTCGGAGTTGCTGTAAAATCACCTTTTCTCGGCGAGAAATTTGCACCTGCGTCATACCCAAGCGTTCTGCCGTTTGGGATTGGGTTTCGCTTTTAAAGTAACGAAAATACACAATTTTTCGATCCCGCTCCTCCAATTCTCCAATGACCTGATGCAGCGCCAATCGCTCGCCGATGCGCTCCGATTCGCCTTCTACGGCAATATCCAGTTGCCCGCCGTTTTCTTCTTCACAGGTCAGGGACATGGGACGCTGTCCCGCATTGACTGCCTGCGCCGCCTCGGACACCTCCACTCCAAGACGCTCTGCCAACTCATGGATGGTGGGACTTCGCCCCTCTCTGGAAGAAAACCCATCAATTTCCTTAGCGGCTTTCATGGAAAGTTCTTTTAGCGCGCGTCCTACTTTAATAGCGCCGCCATCTCGGAATAAGCGCCGCATTTCTCCCAAAATTACCGGAACGGCATAGGTAGAAAATTGCACCCCTCGTTCTTCATCAAATCCATCTACTGCTTTGACCAATCCCAGGCAGCCTGCTTGAAATAAATCATCGTACTCGATTCCCCGCCCTTTAAAGCGCTTGGCACAGGCGTGAACCAACCCCATATTTTCTTCAATTCGTTTCTCTCGCCGACTCATACCGTCACCGCATATTTCGGCGATCGAATCGTTTTTGTAACGTAACCGTGGTGCCTTTTCCCACCACCGAACGAACGATCACATGGTCGGTAAAACTCTCCATAACAGAAAAACCCAAGCCTGCCTGCTCGGTACCTCCGGTGGTAAATAAGGGTTCCATTGCCTGCCGAATATCGGGAATTCCGCAGCCTTTGTCCCGCACCGTTATCGTTACCATGGCGGTATCATCATATTTGGCGGTTATGTAAATAATGCCGATTCGATCTCGGTAGCCATGGATAATACAGTTGGTCACCGCTTCGGAAACGGCTGTTTTCAAATCGGAAAGCTCCTCTACCGTCGGGTCTAGCTGCGACACAAAGGACGCCACTGCCCCTCGGGCAAAGCTCTCGTTGACGGAATAACTTTGCAGCGTCAGCCGCATTTCATTTTGCATCGTATTCACTTCCTATTCTTTTTCTAACGCATCGTTTATTTTCCTTGAAACCGCAGCGCCTTACTGCTATCGGAAAAAATTTCCCGCTCCTCCGCAGATTCTTTTTGTGGCTCCTCTTTAGAAGATTGCTCCGACTCCACCTGAACCAATTTATGAATCCCGGAAAGAACCAGTAATTGCTCCAAACCGGAAGAAATATGGGTGATCCGCACAGAGCCGCCCAAGTCCTGCATCCAGCGATACCGCCCTAAAATCAAGCCGATACCGGAGCTGTCCATAAAGGTAACGCCGGAAAAATCCAAAATCAATTCCGACGGCTTTGTTTGCGATATTTTTTTGTCGATGGCGTCCCGCAGCGCTCTGCCGGTATGATGGTCAATCTCTCCGTTGAGAACGGCAGTCAGCTTGTCCTCTGTCAGACGCAATTCCACGCTCATGTCCTGTCCTCCTTTTTTGCAAAAGAAAAAATCCTTTCTCGTTACTTCTAACGATAAAGGATTTTCTTTCCAAAATTTGTTACGTTCTGTCGAGAACGTGATTTATTTTTTCAAAAAGTAAGATTGCGCTGCTTGCCGCACCTCTGCGCAAAGATAAAGAGAGCCGCAACACACCACAACCCCATCGGTTCCTGCCAAGGCAATCGCACGAGAAACCGCTTCTTCCGGAGAAGCGGTCGCTTCTGCAGATACGCCTCGCTGCTGCCAGAGGGAGGCTAGTTCCGCTGCGTCCAAAGCCCTGGGAAGGCTTGGCTGCAAGGTAATCACATGAGAAAACAACGGCGCCAAAACATCAAGCACACCGCCGCAGTCCTTATCTCCCATCATCCCGTTAATGCAAATGCGACGGGCATTCGGTGTCAGGCGAGAAAGAGTATCCACCAGCGCAGCCGCTCCTTCCGGATTATGAGCGCCGTCTAAACAGAACAGGGGGGAATTGTTCAAAACTTCCATTCTTGCCGGAAACACAACGTGCGCCAATCCAAAAGATACCGCTTCTTCCGGGATCTTCCACCCCTTTTGACGAAGCAGCGAAAGCAGTTCCAAAACCAATGCGGTATTTTCCAGTTGATACCCTCCCACCAGTTTTACAAAGTAGGCAGTTCCTTTATAAGAAAACCGTTGTCCGGCAAGAGTGCTTTCCTCCTGTAAGATCGCATCTCGATCCACGGCAATCACAGGACAACGGCGCAGTGTAGCTGCTTCTCGAATCACCGACAGTACTCCTGCCGGCACCGAAGCACCTACCACTACCGGAACACCTTCTTTTAAAATTCCGCTTTTTTCCTTGGCAATCGCTTCTACGGTATTGCCCAAAATCGCCGTATGGTCCAAAGAAATGGACGTAATAGCACTCACCTGCACCGCATGGGGCGGCACGATGTTGGTAGAATCTATGGCGCCGCCTAAGCCCACCTCTAACACCACAATATCGCAGCGCTGCTCCAAAAACCAAATAAATCCAATCATGGTCACTACATCAAATTCCGTTGGGTACAGAGAATCTTTCGACAATTCCGCCACGGCATTCAGCACACGTTCTCCAATGCGGCACAAATCCGCCTCGGGAATCATCTCCCCGTTGATTTGGATTCGCTCCCGAAATTCCAAAATATAAGGGGACACAAACCGCCCCACCCGATAGCCGGAGGCTTCCAGTACGGTAGCGGTCATAGCACAAGTAGAACCTTTGCCGTTGGTTCCCCCAACATGAACAAATTTTAAGTGTTCTTGTGGGTTGCCCAATCGTTCCGCCAAGGCAACCATAGGCGTTAAGTCCGTTTTCCAGGTATGACACTGCGCCATTCGCTGCAATAATTCCTGTTGTGTCATGAGTTCCTCCTTTTTAAAATAACAAAACCTCCCCGTCGCGGGAAGGTTCTGCTATTATTTTAATATTGTTTTGATAGCAGATACAAGTTATATAGTAATTCGCTATTCTTTTTATATCTGTTTATTGCAGGGCAGCCAAGCTGGTTTCAATCAGCGCAATACGGTCGCTCAACCGCTCAGCATCTGCCTTCACACCCTCTACCACATTGGCAGGGGCTTTGGACAGGAAGCCTTGGTTATTCAGCTTACCGGTGCATTGTGCCAACTGCTTCTTTGCGGCTTCCATTTCCTTAGTCAATCGAGCAATTTCTGCCTTCTTGTCCACCAACTCATCCATTGGAATATAAACGGTTGCATCATCGGTAACGATGGTTACAGCGCCGTCCATGTCAAAGCTGCTGCCAACGGTTACTTCATTGGCATATGCCAACCGCTGTACAATGGCAGTGCCGTCTACAAAGGTCTGCTGCTCCTCGGTTGCAATGAATACCTTTGCTTTTCTGGACGGCGGTACGTTCATTTCTGATCTACGGTTCCGGATACCACGAATCACATCCATCAGGCGCTTCATTTCCGCTTCTGCCTGTGGGAAGTTCAATGCTTCATCGTACTCCGGCCACTGAGAGATCATCAGTGCCTCACCCTCGTGCGGCAAGGTCTGCCAGATTTCCTCGGTAATAAACGGCATAAACGGATGGAGCAGCTTTAAGGTGCCGGTCATAACCCAAACCAGAACCTCTCTTGCATTTTGTGCAGTCACCGGATCGTCACCGTTCATGCGAATCTTGGCGATTTCAATATACCAGTCGCAGAAATCATCCCACAGATAATCGTAGATTTTCTGTACGGCAATGCCCAGTTCAAACTTCTCCAGATTCTCGGTGATTTCCTTTGCAACACGATTGAAACCGCTGATGATCCACTTATCCTCGGTGGTCAGGGTTTCCGGCAAAATCCCCTTTACATCATGACCTTCCAAGTTCATGAGAATAAACCGTGCTGCATTCCAAATCTTATTGGCAAAGTTCCGGCTGGAAGCTACCTTCTCTACGGAATAGCGCATATCGTTTCCGGGACTGTTACCGGTTGCCAGCATGAAGCGCAGTGCGTCGGCACCATACTCGTCGATTACCTTCAGCGGGTCAATACCGTTGCCCAAAGATTTCGACATTTTCCGCCCCTGCTCATCTCGTACAATACCGTGGATAAATACGGTCTTGAACGGTGTTTCGCCCATATGCTCAATACCGGAGAAAATCATTCTGGCAACCCAGAAGAAGATAATATCGTAACCGGTTACCAAAGTGCTGGTTGGGTAGAAATATTTCAAATCTTCTGTGTTGTCCGGCCACCCCAGTGTGGAGAATGGCCACAGCGCAGAGGAGAACCATGTATCCAGAGTATCCTCATCCTGATGGAGGTGTGTGCCGCCACAGTGCGGGCAAGCAGTTGGAGCTTCTCTGGAAACAACGGTTTCGCCGCAATCACAGTACCAAGCCGGAATCCGGTGTCCCCACCAAAGCTGACGGGAAATACACCAGTCACGGATGTTCTCCATCCAGTTGAAGTAGATTTTATCAAAGCGCTCCGGAACAAACTTGGTATCTCCATTGCGAACGGCATCAATCGCAGGCTTTGCCAGTGGCTCCATTTTTACGAACCACTGCATGGAAACTCTTGGCTCTACCACAGTACCGCAGCGATAGCAAGTGCCGACATTGTGCTTATGCGGCTCAATCTTCACCAGATAGCCCTGCTCCTCCAATGCCTTTACAATCTTTTTCCGTGCGTCCATACGGTCCAAACCGCAATACTCGCCACCGTTTTCATTGATTACGCCGCTCTCATCCATAACATTGATGATTGGCAGGTTGTGGCGCTGACCAACCTCAAAGTCGTTCGGGTCATGGGCAGGGGTAATCTTTACCACACCGGTACCGAACTCCATATCTACATAGGTATCCGCAACAATCGGAATCTCTCTGCCAACCAGTGGCAGGGTTACGGTCTTGCCGATCATATCCTTGTAGCGTTCATCATCGGGATGCACTGCCACAGCAGTATCGCCCAGCATGGTTTCCGGACGGGTGGTTGCCAACTGAATGTAACCGGAACCGTCGGTGAGCGGATAGCGCAGGTGCCAGAAGTTGCCGTCCTTTTCGGCGTACTCTACTTCTGCATCGGAAATGGAGGTCTTACAGTGTGGACACCAGTTGATGATACGCTCGCCACGGTAAATCAGACCCTTTTCATACAGACGAACGAATACTTCTCGTACTGCTTTGGAGCAACCCTCGTCCAGCGTAAATCGCTCTCTGTCCCAATCACAGGAGGAACCCAGCTTCTTCAACTGAGAAACGATGGTGCCGCCGTATTTTTCTTTCCACTCCCAAGCGCGCTTCAGGAAGCCTTCCCGACCCAGATCTTCCTTGGTCAAGCCTTCTGCCTTCATGGCTTCTACAATCTTTGCCTCGGTCGCAATGGAAGCGTGGTCGGTACCCGGCAGCCACAGGGCAGAGTAGCCCTGCATTCTGCGCCAACGGATGAGAATATCCTGCAAGGTTTCGTCCAAGGCATGACCCATATGAAGCTGACCGGTAATGTTGGGCGGCGGGATTACGATGGTATATGGCTTTTTCTTTGGGTCGGGTTCGGCATGAAAATAGCCGTTCTCCACCCAGAATTGATAAATTCTGTCTTCCACTTCATGTGGCTCGTAGGCTTTGGCAAGTTCCTTGCTCATTGCGTTTCCTCCTCGTCCGGCAAAGCCGGGTACTCAAATTTGTCTAATCTTTTTTATTATCGCATTTTTTTAAATGTTTGTCAATTCTCGCCAACTCGACATTCTCCCATTTTTCCGGAAAAAATCCCCCATTGTAAATCCGACAAACCTCTCTCCCCTCATCTTTTATACTAAAAGAAAACGGACTGTAAAGGAGCGAGATTTATGAAAGAAAAACGACTGCTTTTCGTACTGTTTGCCACCCTTTGGCTTACACTGCTTTGCTTTGGCGGCTGTGGATCGGACAAGCCCTCGGCTGCACAAACGGCAGCCGAATCGCTCCCCTTTTCCGTGCCTTCTATTTTCACACCGGACGAGGACGGTACTGCCCGCAATCAAATGCTGACCTTTCAAAGTCAAAACCACACCACGCTGATTGTTTCCTGCAAAGACAGTACGGCGTCGTTCCTTTCTCATATTCGCAAAACAAAGATGACAAAGGAAGCCTTGGTCGCCGCCTACAAAGCCGGTGGCTTGGATGTTACGGTTTCCAACCTTCATATAAAGGATTTGGATGACCAATATAGTTTAACCTATACCGTCCATCTTACCACACAAAACGGCAGCACCATTACACGAAAATATATCCGAATCACCGGAAAGGAACTCTTGGATATTTCCTGCGGCGGCAATGTGACCAACAAAGATTTGATTGATTTAGAGTATACGGAAGTGTTGCAAGCGGTGCAGCAAAACTCCTAACGTTTTGCCAAGGGACTTCTCTCCGAAGAAGCTCTATGGTACAATAGAGCTATTCTAATAATTTGGAGATGATTTCTATGAAGCGGGTTTCTTTGGCGGCAGTTGGTTTAGCAGCGCTGCTTTCCGTTGCGCTTTCCGGCTGCGGCACTACCGCATCTGTTCCTGCCGACTCCCTCCCTTCTGCCCCTGTGTCAGAGGAAGCAACGGTTACACCATCCCTTTCTCCCCAAGGTGTTTATACCGACAAAAACAAATCCTTTCAAGTTACCATTCCCGATGATTATATCGAAGATACCACTCTTTCTAAACAAGGGCGCACGGTGTTCCGCTCTCCAAACGGAACTCGCTCTGTGGAACTGAAAAAGCTGAATCCGGACAGCAACCTGCTTGCCTATTCCCGCTCGGAGTTTTCCAAAGCCTACCGGGACAGCTTTGAGGAATTCCAATTACAGCAATGCCGTCCTGTCACCGTAGGAGAAACCAACGGCGTTTATTTACAGTTCACCTGCAAGCAGCAAGGAAAACCCTACACAGTCGCCCAGTATGTCATGGCAGGCGATAGCGATTACAGTGTCACTTACGCTTCTGTGGATGGCGGCGCCGACTTTCTCTCCTTAGCGCAGGAAAGTATCCAAACCTTTCGGGAATTGAATCCGGAGCAACCGGTTTCCCAAGCAGGTCGGCTCATCGGAACCACCTATACCGATACGGAAGACCGCTTTACCATAACGCTTCCCTCAGGATGGAAAGTATCCTCTCAAACAAAAGACAGCGTTCTGTTCCGCTCCGGTGACAACAAGAGCAACCTGAACATTCAGTGGGGACAATCCGACAAACAGCTTTTGCGGTACCAAAAATCTTATTTCACCCAGTCCTTTCAAGAATCCTTAGGAAAATCCGCAAAAGTCACGGTATTCCAAACCACCACTCTCAACGGCATCAACGCACGCTACTTAGAATGTACCTATACCCGCAACGGAAAATCCTTGATTTCAAAACAATACCTATTGAACAGCGACAATATAACCTACCGAATTACCTTTACCTCTACCACTGCCAATGCAGGAAAAACCAAGTTTAATACTGTTGCCGATTCGTTTACATTACGATAAATCTTCCCATGAAAAAAGCTCCCCTAGGGGAGCTTTTTTACGCTTTTGGATTCTTTTTGGGTTGTACCCGCTCTTTTGGCGCAGGCTCTAATGTAGTGGTGCTTCGCTTACGAATTACACGAATCAATGTTAGGATAAAGTCCACCAACAGCCATGCGCCGGTGGCGATGGCAGCAATCATAATAATCGGATCCCAGATTTGGTTGGTCACCCATACTACACAAGGCTGCAGCAGCTTGATAATCAACACTGCAAAACCACCAAAGGCGGTAAAGCCCAACAGGCACACCCGTCCTTTAATATTAAATCGATTGCGGAAGTAATCCCACCAACGGGTATGGAAGCAATGCTCCAAAATAGCGCCGGTAATGTATTCCATAGTACAAGCCATCAGACCGCCTAACAGGAACAGAATGATGCCCTCCACAAAGAAGGCGCCCACCGGATTGGGAATCCACGGCTCAATTACCGCCGGCACCCACCGCAGCGTCAGCCAAAACAGCACGGCACCTGCCCCGTAAATCGGGCAGAAGGGTCCGTACAAAAAGCCTCGCCGCACAAACTTTCCTTCGGTAATCCGGAAGATGATCATTTCATAAATCCATCCGGCAATGCTGTACGCCACAAACCAAAGCCAATAATCACACATGGTCAGAAAGACTTCCATCAATTCTCACCTCCGCTTTGATGCCTCCGATGCAGCGGACAAACATGGCAGGCAGTACAATGCTTGTTTCGATATATGGTTTCTCTTGCAGAGCAGATCTTGTCGGCATAGGATACCAACATACTTTCCCGGTATCTTGGCGGGATAGGTGTAAACGGGAACATATGGCGCTTGATAATATCCCGCTCCCGTTTGTTTAAATAGAAGTGCTTTTCCGCATTTTCCAGCGCCGTATAGGGATGAGAAAAGCCGTGGAACTTATGTCCGTTATTGGGGTCGTGCCAATCATACAAAAAGAGATCATGGAGCAGCGAACCCCGAATAATGCTCCGTCGGTCAAATCGAATTCCGTATTTTTCTTCCAGCTTAATGGCAGTGGAATAGGCGCACCATGCCACTGACACCATATGGCACAGCGCATTGGTTTTGCCATGCTGCGGATATTGCTTCATTTTCTGCACCGTTTCGGAAGCTAAAATCCCCCGGGCGCAAGTGATAAATTCCTGTCGTTGATTCGTTGTCAACTGGTTCATTCCCCCATATTTCCGAAAAACCGCCGTAGAAATTCCCTGCGGCGGTCAGACGATGTTATGTTTTTTTGATAAATTCCTTTCTGCATCGTGGGCAGGTAATGCAGATTTTTCCTTTTCCGCTCGGCACACGGAGCTGCGCGCCACAAGCCGGACATTTGTAGTATTTGTGTTCCTTATCATGGGCATGCGCCTTGGCGGTGTTCACCTTGGACTGCTTATCTTTTGCCCAAAACTTCAGCTTTCTTATGCCGGACAAAAATACTTCATTCTCTCGGCGGCGTTTTTCGTAGTTTCTGGAAAAGCCACGATACACCATAAAGATTAACGGCACATAGGCAACATACGATAAATACCATACCGGTGTAAATCGAAAGACAAACATCAAAATCATTGCAAATAAGAGCAATGCAATATTCAAATGGTCATTGCCGTATCTTCCGGAAAAAAAGTTGCGCAGTGAATTCATGCCCTCTCTCCTTTGTATTCCTTTTTGGATTTCTGTCATTCACTTTAAATCCAGTATAACACGAATTTCAGAAAGCACCAGTGCCTTGCCCCAGAATTTACACAAATTTCAAAAGGTGGTCATGAGCTGTTTGCAATCGGCAGGAAAAAAGCGGAGCCGCACAAAGGGTTCCGCTTTCTTTCCGCCTGCGCAAACAGGTTATTTTTTTTGTTTTTTCTGCTTGATTTTCTTTTTAACCCATTCCACATATTTGCTCTTGCGAGGCTGTTCATGGGCTTCCGGCACACGATGCACATCCGCCGACTTAATCGGGGTTTCATACGTCCCGTCATCCTCATCCAGTACATCATCACTTTCGTAAATCGTACCCTCATGGAGATAGACTTCCGTATCGCAAGCCATTTTGCGCCGTTTCAGGTTGTTGGAAATCCGCCGTTTGATCAACACCAACAGCACCGCCGTAGCAGGCACCGCTATGATGATACCGATGATACCAAAGAATCCGCCGAATACCACAATAGATGTGATAACCCAGAAGCCGCTAACACCGGTACGGTTGCCCAAAATCATCGGGCCGATGATGTTGCCGTCGAGCTGCTGCAAAATGATAACCCAGATGATAAAGTACAAGCACTGCATTGGGTCTACAATGAGTAGGAACAGCGCACTTGGAATGGCGCCGATAAACGGACCAAAGAACGGAATAATGTTGGTAACACCGACAATCACGCTGATTAACAGCGAATAGTCAAACTGGAAGATCGTCATGACGATAAAGCACAGCACACCGATGATGGCAGAGTCGATAATCTTACCGATAATAAAGCCACCAAAATACTTATTGGTGTCCTGACCCACCGAGATCATCTTGTTAACCCGCTCTTTTTTAAACATTGCGTACAGTGCCATTTTCAGGTGTGCAACGAACTTCTCTTTATGGAACATAAAGTAGATGGCGATGATGAAGCCCATGAGAATATCTTTCAGCGTCCAAATAAAGCCGAAGAGCCCTGACGTAATATCGCCCAAATACTTTTGCGCCTGTGGCATAATGTTTTTCTGAATAAACTCATTGACCTTTTCAAAACCGTCGCCCAACACATTCTTCACCAAGTCTCCAACGGTAGAATCATTGGACAAGAACTGATTGATCCACTTGGTAAAGTTACGGTAGTAGCCGCTGAAGTTGTCAATCATCATGGACAAGCTGTCAATGATTTGCGGAATGACCAGCATCAGCAATCCGGTCAGCAACGCAAAGACAAAAATCAATGCAATGACAATGCTGATTGCCCGTCCTCGCCGTTGTGCTTTTTTCAGTTTTCCCGGGTTACTTTGCAGTTCTTTTCGTTTCTTTTTAAAGATTCTTGCCATTATCCGCTCAATAAAGCGAACAACCGGGTCAATCAAAAACGCAATGACCACTCCGTAAAAAACCGGACTCAACACTTTTGCAACTGTGCCGAGAATGTTGCCTACCACATCAAAGCGAAATACGATGGCAAACGCCAACATACAAGCAACAATGACTAAAAATGCCGTAATGCCCCAGTAGAGATATTTTTTATCCCATCTGTATTTCAAAGGAATCCTCCTTTCCGACAGAGTTGGGATTCTATTCAGACAAAAAATAGATTTTGCCTAAGAATTCCACTGATTGCTTTTATTGTACCATAGGTTTTGAATAGAAACGCTTACAACTTTGTAACCTTTGCAGAATTTTCAAAAACTTACTTTTCTAAGTCGCTCTGTGCAATCAAAACAATGGCATAGTGTCCCAATTCTTCACTCACCGGAACATAAACGGCAAGTTCTTCTTCACCATTCAGGAAATAGGAAAAGCATTTCGGCAAGATTTCTTCCTCGGTAAAATCACACTGCTTTAACAGTGCCGCTACTTTTTTCTTTCCAAGCTGCTTCAAATAGGCCTCCACCTCTATGCGAATTCCCTCGTCGGTTTCCAATACCGTCGCTTTTCCGGTTACGATTGCTTCCGCTGCCTGTTCCGCATTTTCTCGGATTCCGGTAGAAATCCGTTCTCCACCGGTTAAATTCACATTGGTGGTATACGCCAACAACTCCTTCTCCCCTTGAGAGTTTGTTAACATTCCGGCAGTTACCATGCAGAGGATTTCTCCGGATTGCACTATTTTGGTTTGCATTTCACCGGACAAGCCACTTTCCTCTGTCAAACCCTTCTGTAAAAATAAGGAAGTATCTCGTGTAAAAAGCTGATTGACCTTGGGGTTGGCAGTTTCGTCCGTCACTTCTTCATAAGAAATTGTGACATCTCCCTGTTTGCGTGTTTGCGTTGTAGTTTCTACGGTAGAGATTGCAGAGACTTCCGCTTCCCCCGGCAAAGATACCGTAGACACCACCACATTCTCAGTGGGGGCACTGCCGGAAGGTTCCTCTGCCGACGTACCGCAACCGGACAAAGCTGCTGCCGCACAAATCATAGCGCCAAACGCCGCTGCTACCATTCTTTTTTTCATAGAAATCCCTCCTACTGGAAAAATGTTGCCTCAATTATACGATACTATCTATTTTTTCGCAAGGTTTCTGCTTCTTTTCATAAAAATTATCTAGACAAACCGAAAATTTTAGAGTATGCTGTTGAAAGAAGGCTCTTATAATCAAAATATACTTTACATTTCAGAAAGGGAGCTATGATTATGGATGAACAAATCCTGTTAGAGCGCATCACCGAAGTTCTGGGAAACCGTGAGCAAGCGCAAGCTGTTGTAGACATTGTTCACCGCGCGGAGGATGAAGAATCTTCTCGTCGTCGAGCATTGCTCCATGAAGGCATTGAAACCGCTCGCTCCAAAGGCGTAAAGTTCGGGCGACCGAAATTAGTGTTGCCCGATACCTTTCCGGAAATTTGTCGGCAGCATCAAAACGGCACCCTAACCATCGTGCAGGCAGCCCAGATCTTACATATCAGCCCCTCTTCCTTCCAAAAGCTCTATAAGCAGTATCGGCAAGAACATTCTTAATCATTCCAGCAAAAAACGCAGACGGAATCAACCGCCTGCGTTTCTTATTTAGAGGCGGAATCTTCCGTACCCTCTGCTTCTTTGTTCTCCGACGCACTGTAATCATAGTCATCGTATTTTTCATACATAGAGGTCTTTTTCGGCTCCTTGGACGCCTTAAATTCCTCCACCTCTTTTTTCCGTACAATAAAGAAGTACGCCGCCAAAGCTGCCAGCATCACACCGGTGGCAATCTTTACTACCCAGCCTAACCAACCGTCAATAATCGGATTTTCCGGATACATGGTGTTCAGTACCCACCAAATACCCAGTACAATAAACATGCCGCCTGCCGGATAGCAAACCTTCAGCTCTCGTCCGTATTTCACAATGAGCAGGACTCCCAACAGCATCATCACGCCTGCTGTAAAATATCCCAAAATCACCGCTCCTTCCCATTTTCCCTAGGGGAATTCCCCTCAGTCGTCTTACGATGATTTTACCACAGATTCCACAAAGGCGCAACCTTTTCTAAACTGCCGGCGGAAAATCCTTTTGCCCCGCTTGGATTACTCTGAACGCTGCTCTGCGCGCAGTGACTTTTCGATTGCGTACTTCCTGCCGTAACTGATACGCGCAGCATCCCAACAATAATATCTTTGTTAAAATAGAAACCCACTGCAAAAACGGCGTAACTGCCGGCAGCATAGGAGATAACACACCGGCAACGGCGCACAACCCACAAAGTAATAAGCTGTCCCGCTCACGGGGACGAACCAAATAGAAAAGCAGCGCTGTTCCCACTAAACAAACTATCCCAATCATCCAATCCATCAGAAACCCCTCCTCATCAAGAACGTTTGTTCGTTTCACGTTTTTATTATAACAGAACGTCCGTTCGATTGCAATAGGGGGTTTCTGATTTTTTCTTCGGGTTCCAAAATTGGGACAGCGAATCCTTTCCGATAAAAACGTCTGCCGAAATTTCGACAGACGTTCTCTTTTTATTTTAGTTGTTGCCCCAAACTTCTTCTGCGATTTCCTTCACCAATTTGAGCTTTGCCCACTGCTCTTCCTCTGTGAGCTTGTTGCCAATCTCGCAGGAAGCAAAGCCGCACTGTGGGCTCAGGCACAGGCGCTCCAACGGAACATACTGTGCTGCTTCGTGAATTCTTGCAATCACGGTTTCTTTATCTTCCAGTTCCGGAGATTTTGTTGTGATCAAACCAAGCACAACTTTTTTGTCCTCGGAAATCTTTGCCAACGGCGCAAATCCGCCGGAGCGTGCATCATCATACTCCAACAGCAATGCGCTTACGGTTTCTTTTGCAAAAACATAATCCGCAACGGTATCATAAGGACCGCTGGTGAAGAAGGTTGAATGATAGTTCCCTCTGCAAATATGAGAGGTTACAACCAAATCGGCAGGCTTCTTCTCTAGCGCACGGTTGTTTACCTCCAGAAGCTGTGCCTTTACTTTTTCAATATCTGCGCCAAAGGCTTCATACCGCTCTTTTGCTGCCTCACCTACCACAGCGCCCCAAGTACAGTCGTCCAACTGCAAGTTCCGGCAGCCTGCATCGTAGAACTGCTGAATTACCTCTTGGTAAGCAGCCGCAATATCTGCAATCAGCTCCTCGTTGGTTGCATAGAATTTTCTGGTCTGCTCAATGTTCACAGGAACAATCATCTGCTGGAACATCTGTGCCGGCGCAGGAATGGTATATTTTGCGACGGTGTTCTCATCCTCGAACTGCTTCAAAAATTTAAAGTACTCTACAAAGGGGTGTCCCTTTGCCTTTATCCTGCCAACCAAGTAGGTATCATCCAGCTTTGCCAGTTCTCCTGCAAACTGCACACCGTTGCCGGTGTCCTCATGGGCAACACCCTCAAAGCCCCACATGAAGTCCAGATGCCAGAAGGTTCTGCGGAACTCACCGTCGGCGATGGCATGGAAGCCCAGTTCCTTTTGCTTGGCAACCAACTTTGTAATTTCTTCTTCTACAACTTTATCGTAGGCTTCTTTTGCAAGGGTTCCGTTTTGATAAGCTGCCTTTGCATCTTTCAATGCCTGTGGTCTTAAAAAGCTGCCTACAAAATCATACCGGAATGGTGTTTTTAGCTGACTCATGTTCGATTTCCTCCTAGTTCTGACTTCCTGTAACAATTTATTTCCTACTTAGTCTATCAGAAAAAAGGAGATCTGAAAAATACATTATCCCACCGGCTCTCCATAGTTTCAATCTATGGAAGTGTGCTTTTTCAGTGCCTCAATGTAATCACAAGCATAGCGACTGAGTAAAATGTTATTCTTTCTCAAGTACCCGATTCGCATAGCGCAGTCCACTTGCAACGGCTTGGCAATAATATCCGAACCGTTTAATCCCGAATCCAAAATACCCGAACTGACAGTAAATCCATGAACCCCAATGGCTAAATTAAATAGCGTTGCCCGATCCCTCACTTGAATTTGCTTTGGAAAATCCAACACACTTAAAAACTCCTCACTAAAGTAAAAGGAGTTTTTCTCTCCCTGCTCATACACCAAATACGGGTAGGGTTGTAAGTCCTCCAATGTAACACTTTCTTTTTTGCTAAGGGGATGATTCTTGCTGATAAAAACATGAGGTGATGCGGTAAGCAACTCCTCAAATACCAACTCGTTCTTCTTAAATAATTTTAATAAAACGCTTTCGTTTTGCTCCGATAAATACAAAACGCCCAGTTCGCTTTTTCCATTGGCAACATCGTCTATGATTTCTCCCGTTTGGGTTTCTCGTAAAATAAAGCTGTACTTTTCCGCATCATAGGCTTTGATCACCTCTACAAACGCATTGACTGCAAAGGCATAATGCTGGCAGGACACCGAAAATTTTGGAGCACGGTTTGTTTCTACCCCAAAATGCTCCTTCATAATGTCTGCCTGCTCCAACAACATTCTGGCAAAGGACAGAAGTTCCTCCCCTTCTCGTGTGACGGTTACACCTTTATTCGAACGAACAAAGGCAGTAACCCCCATTTCCTTCTCCAAATTATGAATGGCGGTACTTAAACTAGGCTGTGAAATAAATAATTTCTCCGCCGCTTCTGTAATATTCTTGCACTCGGCAACCGTGGTCAAATAAATTAACTGTTGTAACGTCATGGAACCCTTCGCCTCAAATTTCTACGATAGTGTTGGCACTGATTATAACACCACCAGTTCTGCTTTTCAAGAAATGACCGAAAAGTTCCACAGTTGTTTCACAAGAAACAATGAAAAAAGCACCCTCTCTTCAGAAGATGCTTTGAACTACTTTTATAAAATTCGATACTGTGGGTCGTGCAAAATTGACTGCTGAATTTTGTAATCCGGCAAATATTGTGCAATCAGCCCGTAAAAGGATTTCCCATGATTTTTATGGCGAATGTGCGCCAGTTCATGAACAATTACATAATCAATGGCGGACTGGGGATATGCCATCAGGCGAAAGGAAAAGCATAGGCTGTTTTTTCCGCTGCAGCTGCCCAATCTGGTTCTTGCGCCGGTCACTCGAAATCCGGCAGGCATTAACCCCATCTGTCCACTGAAATAAGCAATGCGTGGAGGGAGCTCCTTTTTTGCACGAATCCGCAAGGCGGCTTCCTCCTCCGGTGTTACCGTTTTGGCAACGGCGTTCCGCTCCGATTGCCGTTGCAGCTGCGCCGCAATCCATGCTTGATTCTTCTCCACAAACTGCAATGCCTGCTGCTTTGATACATAGGTGGGAATCCGAACCTCTACGGTTAAATCCTCTTTTACACAAATGGACATGGTTTTTCGTCGAGCAGAACGAATGATGGTTGGCTCCCTCATTTTTTCAGCCCCTTAGATTTTTTCACCTGCCAAAATGCGTCCTTATTATTCAAATCTTTTTTTGGATAAGCGTGACCGCCGTTTTGTAGTAAAATCTCCATAGCTGACTTGGTGGTATCCCGCAGTGCGTGAATTGTTTTCTTTTGGCTCTCGCCTTCTTCCACCTTAGGCGGAGCGATAGGCTCTCCTACCGTCAGCAGCATGGAATATTCTCTCTTAAACAATTTCCGAAACCCTGTCGGTTCTCGTGGTGTTACCACCATAGGCAAAACCGGAACCTGTGCCCGAACCGCCATGGAAAATGCGCCGTCACTGAACTTGCGAAGATGGTCGCAGCACATATCAATCTCGCTTTCCGGATAAACCGAAACCACTCTACCCTGCTCCAGCTCCTCTACCATAGTATCCAAAAAAGTTCGCAAACCGCTCATACCGGTCAGCACCGGAACACAATTCAGTAACCGCAGCAACAAGCCCAGCCCCCGAACGTAAAACGTTTCCTCTTGGGAGGTAAAAATAATGTGCCGTGGATTGGCTGCCACACCAATCATGGTGCAGTCCATCGGATGCACATGGTTGCATACAATCACATACCCCTGTCCTTTTAGCTGACGGAAGGCTTTTCGGTTTTCGATTTTCAGCCCCAGAAACAACGGCAAGCCGATTTTTAGCAGAGGCATGACAATTCCGAAACACAATATAAACTGGCAAAACCGCCATGCCGGATTCTGACTGACCAACGGCTTTGCATGGAGTTTTTCTCGTGCTGCACGCAGCTGCTCCAGTTGCTTCGGATCTAACTCATCCATATTGTTTCTCCTTTTTATGGTCACGGATGGTCTCCCAAAAGAAAAACTCTGCCTTTTTCACCGATTCCGATACCCGGAAGCCGTCGCCGAACTTGGCATACCGCTGACCGAGCAGCGCCTTTTCCTGAGGATGCTCAATCCAGTAGTCAATCTTTGCTGCCAAATCTTTCGGGTCATCGGCACGGAACAGGCTGTTTTCATCCAGCGCAAACTGTACGGTGGCCGATTTTGGCGCATCGCAAATCACCGGCACCAATCCGCAAGACAATGCTTCTAAGCAGGAAATCGCTTCGATTTCTACCGTAGCGGTGTGGGTATACAAATCACAGGAATTGATGAGTCGCACCAAATCTTCCTGAGAGTAAAATTCAATAATCGGCGGATTCGACAATGCCTCGCCCAATTTTCTCAAGTGACGTTCCCGCATTTGGGAGCCGGCGCCTGCCAGATAAATTTGAATTTTGTCCGCATATTTGGAGTATTGCACTGCTTCAATCAATACTTCCTGCCGTTTTTCCGGTGACAAGCGACCAACCATCAGAATATTAAACTTCTCCGGATCTGTACACTTTTCCACCTCAGTGGGGCGGAAGTGTTCGTCTACGCCGTTGCTGATAACATACAACTTTGCATCATAGCCGTGATCCTTCATCTCCTGTGCAATAAAGTGGGATGGGCAATGAATATGCCGGAAATTCTTATAGAACATTTGATAAAGCAGCTTATAGATTGCGTCACCGGACTTCGGTACCTTATCAATATGAATGATATGGGATGCATTTTCCGGCTGCATGTGGAATGCGGCAGAGCAAGGAATCCCCATTTTTCTTGCCAAATGATATACCCGAATTTCAAAGGGCAAAGGCAGCAAAAAGTGAACAATATCCGAGCCTTCCAACGCACGACGAACGGTTTTTTCGTCAAATTTCGCAAAGCGAAAACCATGCCAATGTCCAATCTCGGAAATAAAACCATACTGCGCTTCCTCTACAAAATAATTGTCCGGGGTAGCATCTCCAATTGTAAGCGTCCGCACCTCATGCCCTCTTGCACGAAGTCCTTCGATAAAGCGATAGGCTGTCATGCTGGTACCGTTTTTCGGGTCCATGCAATTATCCACAACAAATGTAATGACCATCGTGTTCCTCCATTCCGCAAAGCCAAGTATTTATGTATGAATATTCATAATTTCGTCACAGTTTGTACATCCTTTTCACATAGACTTCATTATACTAAAAAGCATGACATCCGTCAAGATTCCACAAAATTTCAAAGTGGAACACGAGGAATGTTTTCTTTATTTATAGTTGTCCGGTTCTCTTTTGACAAAATTTTTCCGTTCTTCACGGTATAATGGGAAACAGCGATGCATAACCCATCCTTTTTTGGACAAACTATCAACACTGTCGAAAGACGATTTCCCGATGGGGTCGTTTTTCCAAATAAAACCAGAAAATAAACTGATTTTCAACGGAGGATACTGAGAAATGAAGAAGAAATTGATTTTGATCGCAATGTGCTGTGCGTTGGCTGTGGGAGCCACCGCTTGTGGCGCTGCAGAAAAAACCGGCGATATCGTTAGCAAAGCCGGTGAAGCTGCTTCCGAAATCATCAACGAGGCAGGCAGTGCAGTAGACGGCGCTGTTTCCGATGTAACATCCGGAACCACATCCAACACACAGACCGCCACCATTGAGAATGCCGACGATGCCATCCGTGCATTGCAGGCAGGCAATGAATCTTATCTGTCCGGCACCGCTACCATGAACGTTAGCGAGAGCCTGCGGACCGATCTGGCTACCAACGGTCAAAAACCACATACAGTTGTAATCACCTGCTCCGACTCCCGTGTTCCACCGGAACTGCTGTTCAACAGCGGCTTGGGTGAGCTGTTCGTTATTCGTACCGCCGGTAACGTAGTGGATGAGTTTGAAATCGGCAGCGTAGAGTACGCAGCTGACCACTTGGGTTCCCCACTGGTATTGGTAATGGGTCACTCCCATTGCGGTGCAGTTGGTGCAGCCGTTGAGGGTCATGCCGAGGGCAACATCGAATCCATCGTAGAAGAAATTACTCCATCCGTAGAGAAAGCAAAGGAAGAAGCAACTTCCGAGGATGAGATCACCACCAAGGCAGAAGATCTGAACGTAGAGAACAGCATTAAAAATCTGCGTGAGAGCGAGATTCTGAAGGGTCTGGAGGATTCCGGTAAAATTAAGATTGTTGGCGCAAAGTACGACATCGACACCGGTAAGGTTACTTTCTTTGACAACACAAACAAATAACCCCGAGAACAACACTTCTTCCTCTGAAGAAGCATAAGTTTCAATAAAACTGATTCATCCCCAAGGGCAGCAACCAACCTGTCCCTTGGGGATTTTTGTGTTTTCGGGAGATTTTTAATTTTACTTTTCTCTCCTGCTGGATT
This sequence comes from uncultured Eubacteriales bacterium, assembly GCA_934476545.1. GTDB lineage: Bacteria > Bacillota > Clostridia > Oscillospirales > Acutalibacteraceae > UMGS1071. Next base: position 22,607 of record CAKSOB010000003.1, read on the forward strand.
ATAATATAAGGTACGACAATTTTCAGGAAAAATCCACACAGCCTGCGCAAATTGCTGTGTAAAATAAAGGAGTTTTATTGTGAAGAAAAACGATCTGGTTCCCCTTACGATTACTGCCATCACCGCAGAGGGTAGCGGCTTGGGCCGTTATGATAACATGGTAGTGTTTGTTGCCAACACCGCTGTCGGAGACCAAATTACCGCTCGCATCATCAAAACCTCTAAAAATTATTGCATCGGTAAAATTGAGGAAATGCTGGTTCCTTCTCCCCACCGCATCGAAAGTGATTGCCCGGTCTTTCAGCAATGCGGCGGCTGCGTGTTCCGTCACATTACTTATGAACAGGAATTGGAAATCAAAACCCAACGGGTTGCCGATGTGCTTGCCCGAATCGGCGGCTTTGAAGCCTTACCGCTACGCCCCATTGTAGGCGCACCCCACACAGACCGCTACCGCAACAAGGCGCAACTTCCTATCGGAAAAACACGAGATGGTCAACCGATGCTGGGATTCTACGCCAACCGTTCTCACCGCATCGTGCAATGTGACGACTGCGCCTTACAGCCGAAAGAATTTCAAACGGCAGTTCATGCGTTCTCCCAATGGATGACAACCTCCGGCGAAACGGTCTATGAAGAAACCACCCATCAAGGCGTGCTGCGCCACCTTTACATTCGAGAAGGCAGTGCTACCGGAGAGCGAATGGTCTGCATTGTTGCCAACAGCGATCGGTTGAAACAGGAAGATCGGTTGGTAGAATGTTTAAAAAACAGTGTACCCGGCTTAAAGAGTATCGTCCTGAATGTAAACCGAGAAAAAACCAATGTGATTTTGGGCAAACAATTCCGTACCCTTTGGGGCGCAGACACCATCACCGATACCCTATGCGGCTTGTCCTTCCAAATTGCCCCCGCTTCCTTCTATCAAGTCAATCGGGAACAAGCGGAACGGCTGTACCAGATTGCCGGAAGCTATGCTGCACTCACCGGGGAAGAAGTACTGCTGGACTTGTACTGCGGCACCGGAACCATCGGTCTGACCATGGCGCACGCAGCTAAGCAGCTTATCGGTGTGGAAATCGTACCGGAAGCCATTGAGAATGCTAAGGACAATGCAAAACGCAACGGAATTTCCAACAGTGAATTTCTCTGCGGCGATGCCGCTAAGGCTGCCGTCACTTTGCAAAAGCGTGGTATCCGCCCCGATGTGGTCATTCTCGACCCGCCAAGAAAAGGCTGCGATGAACAGTTGATTCAAACCGTATCGGAAATGGCACCTCGCCGCATCGTTTACGTTTCCTGCGATCCAGCAACATTATCCCGTGACTTAAAGCGGTTTACCGAAGTAGGCTACACACCAAAGGAAGTCACCCCCGTAGATCTCTTCCCCCGCACCGCCCATGTAGAAAATGTCTGCTTGTTGGAGCAAATTGGCTAAATGCAAATTCGTAACAGACAGAAAATAAATCGCATTTTTGATTGAAGAATCCGCACAAATGCAGTATAATAAAGGCGAATAAAATCCGTTCTGATCCTTTTAAAACATCCCAAAACAAACGATAGAAGCTAGGAGTGAAACCATGATACGAAAGCAACGAAAGGCTGCATCCAAAAAGGGCTTTACGCTGGTAGAGCTGATCGTTGTCATTGTGATTATCTTGGTATTGGCAGCCGTAGCAGTCCCCCTTTTACTGAATTATATTGACCAAGCAAAACTGGCAAAGAATATCGAAGAAGCCAAAACCTGCATGACCGTTACCCAAGGAGAAATGATTAACGCCTATGCGAATAATATCGTCATAGCAGATGTACCGGGAGCAACTCTTGGTGGTGGAACCAAAGACAAGGATGTAGACTTGCGCAATACAGACATCGCAAAAAATATTATGAATTCTCTGGGCGCAAACCCCTATATGTTAATTCTTGGCATGGGAAGTACAGAGGACTATGGCCAGAGTAATCCCGATAGATTGTATACTGTGTATTTTGCCGCCTATTGGGCAGATAAAAATGACGATCCCATCTTTTATAATGGAACAGAATGGACCACAGAATATCCTTGGGGAGAGCGGCAACACGGATATGCACATAACGAACTCCTAATTAACGGAAATGAAAAAGTTCGTTTACGATTCTATTTGGCAGCATCCCCTGCAGGTGTAACCGGTGCAGGCAACTGCTGGAATCTCTTACAGGATAAATTGGGCATAAAGTATTGACAATCCCAATCCCCGAATTGAATACTCTATAAAATCCTATCTTGCCAATTGGGGGCAAGATGGGATTTCTTTTTTTAGATGCAACTTCTCTCCTTTTGTGCTAAAATAAAGGGAAATACATAAAATCTATACGGAAAGGAAGAATCTTTTTTGAAGATCGGAAATCTTACCATAGAAGGAACCGCTGTGCTGGCACCCATGGCAGGCGTTACGGACAAGCCCTTTCGAGAGCTGTGCCGCCGCTTTGGCGCAGCCTATGTTATTACAGAAATGGTCAGCTCTAAAGCATTGCAATTTCAGGATAAAAAATCCAATCAACTAATGTCCCTGTCCCAGGCAGAACACCCGGTTGCCATTCAAATTTTTGGCGACGATCCCGCCACCATGGCAGAGGCCGCAAAAAAAGCTGCCGCTTTTGGTCCGGAGGTCATCGACATTAACATGGGATGCCCCGCCCCGAAAATCGCCAACTCCGGCGGTGGCAGCGCCTTAATGAAAAACCCGCCTCTTTGCGGCGAAATCGTTCATGCGGTAAAGCAAGCGGTGGATCTTCCCGTTACCGTAAAACTCCGCAAGGGTTGGAGTCGTGACACGGTAAACGTCTTGGAAGTCGCACAAATTTGCGAGGCCGCCGGCGCTGACGCAATCTGTGTTCACGGGCGTACCAGAGATGAAATGTATACGCCTCCTGCCGACTGGGATATTATCCGACAGGTAAAAGAAGCCGTTCACGTTCCGGTCATTGGCAACGGTGACGTGTATTCCGCACAGGATGCTGCCCGTATGTTGGAGCAAACGAAGTGTGACCTTGTAATGGTTGGACGAGGCGCATTGGGCAACCCATGGATTTTCTCTCAAATCAACGCTTATACTCAAAACAGCTGCACCATTCTCCCCCCGCCGGCACTCTCCAAACGAATGCTTGTCATGCTGGAGCATATTCGTGCCTTGTGCGATTACAAGGGAGATTACATCGGAATGCGAGAAGCTAGAAAGCACGTTGGCTGGTATGTGAAGGGACTGCGTGGTGCAGCCGACTTCCGGCGGCGGGGCGGTTCTTTGGAAACCTACGACCAACTGGTGGAGCTTGTTCGTGATATTATGGAAGAAAATAAGGATGAAGATTTGAACCCACAGTCCTTTGTGGATTTTTCTGCCGAGGCACCAAAGATTTAACCACCTTTTCATCAGGAGGTTTTTTATGAAACAAAACCCTTTTATTTCTCCTTATGCATCGGAACATCGCAAAAGAAAACTGATTATTGCACTATTTTTTCTTGTCGTTATGACGTTGGGTGTTATTTACATGATATGTAAACAAACCTCGGAACCCCCTCAGAAAACGGATACAGCTTATCTTCGGCAACAAATGATGCAAGCCCTTTGGCAAGAAGATTACGCAAAAGTGCATCAGCTATATACGGAGGAAGCCCACGGCGACCCCAACGATAACTCTTTGGCAAACACGAACTTTTTAGAACTGGTGTATTTAAACGACTTGGCATCGGAATGGGAAGATATGGAATCCCACACAAAAGAATGCCGTCCTTATTGGGGCGGTGAAATCCATGAACTAAACCTTAGCCCTCATTTTGTTTCCAGTTGGTTAAACGATGAAAGTCTTCGATTATTCGTGCAGTGGCAAAGAGATCAATTTGAAGCTTTTGAAGAGCGAACCAAAGACTTTTCTTATCTGAATTGCTACTATGTAGTTTTAGAGGGATTTGATCCATCTGCCAAATCAATCGGAACCCTGCGGGAAATGACCGACAAAGAAAAAGCTGCCTGCACCGGCTACGAAGAAGCCCACCGAGCAGAAATGGAAGAACGGTATTGGCAAAGCGAACAATACCGAATTAAATCGGAAGAATACCAAAAACAGAAAGCGCAGGAAGAAAAAGAGAAACGAGAAAAAGAACGACAGGAAGCCGAAGCACGAAAAAAGTGGAACCAACAACATCGTCCCAAGCACCACACATCCTCCCGTTATGACTACTCCAATCGGGACTACGACAGTCCCTATGAGATGTACATTGATAATCCGGAAGAATATGAGGATTTGGACGACGCTTACGATGCCTACTACGATGAATATGGCGACTACGGCGATGACGAATAACCGAAAAGAAAAACAGGTTGTCAAAAGACAGCCTGTTTTTTGCATTCTTTATTCTTGTGGCGCTACCTGTCCGTAACACAATTCAAACCCATCCTCATCAATGGGCATCATTCCATACATATAAAGAGAAATTCCGTCAAACTCTGCATAGGTTGTGTCCAACACATCCCCGAAGAAGTCCCGCACCTCTCCCAGTTTTTGCCCTTTGGAAAAAGGTTCCCCCACGGAAACTGCCGGATACCAACAGCCTTTTTGTCCTGCTTTGGACTCAGCATAGGTCAAATTCTGTACGTCTACCGGCTGTACTCTTTGCGGCTCCATGGGACTGTGCAGTACCTCCAAATGGCGCAAAACATTGCGAACATCCACTTTATAGCCGGGAATTGCCACTTCCGACACCAGATTGCTTTCGCCATGCTCAATCAAAATTCCGGGAATGCCGGATACGCCACTGTGGTTATAGGCACCGTTGGTTGCCACGGATTTCACCATATACGGTACCCCCACCACCGATGCAGCCGCTCTTGCGGTTGCAATCACTTCCGGCTCTGCAACGCCGGTATAATAAACGTGGGGTGTGAGCCAATCAGAAAAACAGCCGTGGAGGTCAATGTGAAAATCGGAAACCGATTGAAATTGATTCCACAAGGTCCAAGCAATTTTATCCGTGAGGGTTCCGTTTTTATCCGGCGGAAATACACGGTTCAAGTTCTTGTTATCTTCCGGAGTGATATTCTCCTGTTTTGCCTGAAATGTCTGCACACTGCAAGGATGAATGATGGCAATCTGCCCGAACAATTCCGACGGAGAAAGTTCTCTGGCAAGTTCCGTTGCCGCCCGAATTCCTTCATACTCTCCTCCGTGGATTCCGGAGGTAAGCAGCACCGTTTTCCCTTCGCCCTTTCCGTTGATAAAGGTTACTGGCATCACTTCTTTTGTGCCTTCTACTGCAATATAAGTTTCCAGTCGCTCTCCGGGACGAATGGACTGCCCGGCAATTTCCCATGTTTGTTTCATTTTCATATTCCTTTCTATTCTTCCGGCTTCCTCCGGTTACCACGGAAGTAATAACGCAAGCGTTCCCGATACAATCAGCGCCAATCCACCAAGAGATTTCCAAGAGAGTTTTTCTCGCAATACAAAATACGAGAAGGCAATGGTTACCAAAATACTCAACTTATCAATCGGAACCACCACACTGGCGGGTCCCATCTGCAAGGCTTTATAATAGCACAGCCAAGAAGCGCCGGTCGCCAAACCGGATAAGCCGATGAAGACCAATTCTTTCTTTGTTGTTTGAAAAACTATTTTTCGTTTTCCGGTGACAAATACCATCATCCAAGCCATTCCCAACACCACCGCTGTGCGTAGCATGGTTCCCAAGTTGGACTCCACATCGTGGATGCCGACTTTTCCCAAAATCGAGGTGGCTGCCGCAAATACTGCCGACAACACCGCATAAATCACCCATGCCTTACTGGTTTTCTTAGAAACCGATTGCTTGCGGTCAATCATTAAATAGGTGCCGACAGCGATGGCTGCCATGCACAACACCTTCAGCCAGGTAAGGGACTCCCCGAGAAACAGTATGGCAAGAAGCATCGTTAAAATGGTACTGGATTTATCTATGGGGACAACCTTATTGACATCGCCCAGTTGCAGTGCTCGAAAGTAACACAACCAAGAAGCACCGGTTGACAATCCAGACAAGATAAGAAACAGCCAAGATTGCCAAGAGATCGTTCCGATGGTTGGAAGCGACCCCACAAGCAGCACCATCAAAAAGGACATTGCCAGCACGACAATGGTACGCACCGCCGTTGCCACCGTAGAATCTGTTTTTCGGATGCCGCATTTTGCTAAAATCGCAGTAATTCCCGCAAAAAAAGCAGAACCCATTGCGAGCAAGACCCACATGCAGTTGCCTCCCTTCAAATCGAGGTTTCTATCATATGAACCCTTGTTCATATGATAGAGCAATTTGTATGAATTTACAAGCAGTTATTGAGCAAATTTTCTCAATAGAACAAAAAAATGCAGACTGCTCCAAACCGGGAACAGTCTGCGTTTTTTTATAATTGATTGAGGGGCTGGTCGTTTTCCATCACAAATGGATGGGCGGTATCTTGTCCCCAAGCGGTATCGTATTTCTTCAGCAAATATTGCTGCAATTCCTCACGATTTTGGAATTTTGTCACCTGATACGGTTCCTGAAATGCCAATTTTTCTACAAAGTACAATCCGTCATCACAGTTGAGTAATACACCGGCATGACCGATAGACAACTCATTTTCGGTTTTCGACCACCGGTCATGGAACCAAACTGTTATCAAGCTGCACTTTTCCGACTCGGCAAACGCAATCTTGCGCTCCTGCCAATCCTTTTGGATGGTCTGCACATGAACGGTTTGGTCGGCGGTATCCTCCGTAGGCACAGAAGAAAATAGCCGCAGGAATGCGTTCTTCTCTGATTTCTTCTGTAATGCAGAGGGATCTTGCTGCAAAGATTCTTGATCCATGAACAATTCATCGGCGCGAATATCGCCATCCTTGCCCACGTTCAGAAAATCTGCCAGTAAGGAAAAGGCTGTGATCCGGCAGTTATATCCGTTAAAGTCCGGATGTACCGCCGCCCACTGTTCTTGCAGTTCATACGCATCGTATTTGGGAGAAAGTAAATCTCCCGATGCAAACCCCGACTGCAAAACTGCGGTATCCACGCTGTCGTTAAACTGCACCACATGGTTCCGAAATACTTCCCGCCGCGCCGCAGAGATTCCTGCATCGGCAAGCAGCGCATCCACTTTTTCTTGTGCGTCTGTATCCACCAAGTTGGAGTATTCGGCTACCAATGTTGTCGCTTCCGCTTCGGATGCCGATGAAACTTGGGAGGTACTTTGTCCTCCATCGGAAACTGCACCACAGCCTGTTAACAGCACACCGCACAGCAACCCGATTGTAATGAAAATTCGTTTTTTCATATGTGATTCCTATCCCGCTCGAACCGATTCTGAATTAGTTATCAAACACTGCGCCAACAGCGCTGGACTGTACCATCTTTGCATAGCGCTTGATGTAACCGGTCAATTCCTTCTCCGGTGCCTTCCAGTTCTCCTTGCGCTTTGCCAGTTCTTCATCGCTGATGCGAACAGACAGGCTGCGCTCCGGAATGTTGATGTCGATAATGTCGCCATCCTCAATGAATGCGATCATACCGCCGGCTGCTGCCTCCGGTGCAACGTGACCGATGGATGCGCCTCTGGTTGCGCCGGAGAAGCGACCGTCGGTAATCAGCGCAACACTGGAGCCAAGACCCATACCGGTAATGCAAGCAGTTGGCTGGAGCATTTCTCTCATACCGGGACCACCCTTTGGACCCTCGTAACGAATAACCACAACGTCGCCTGCTTGAATTTTGCCGCCCAAAATAGCTTCGGAAGCATCCTCTTCGCAATTGAAGCATTTTGCAGGGCCGCTATGTACCATCATTTCCGGTGCAACAGCGCCTTGCTTTACAACTGCGCCGTCCTGTGCCATGTTACCCTTCAGCACAGCAATACCGCCGTCCTTGCGGAACGGATCGTCAATGGCGCGGATAACCTCGCCGTCTGCTGCCGGAACACAACGCAGACGATCTGCTACGGTACCGCTCACGGTCAGAGCATCCTCGTGAATCAGACCTGCCTTAGACAGTTCCTTCATTACAGCAGGAATACCGCCTACATCGTTCAAGTCGGTGATGAACACTTGGCTTGCAGGGTTCAGCTTGCAAAGCTGTGGCGTGGTACGGCTTACGTCGTCCATCGTGTCGATGGTTACATCTACACCGGCTTCGTGTGCGATTGCCAACAGGTGCAATACAGTATTACTAGAGCAGCCCAGTGCCATATCACTGCGGAGTGCGTTTTCAAATGCCTTCTCGGTCAGAATATCCTTTGGACGAATATCCTCTGCCAGCAGTTCCATAATGCGCTCACCTGCCTGCTTTGCCAGTGCTACACGAGCAGACATTACAGCAGGAATAGAGCCGTTGCCCGGCAGTGCCATACCGATTGCCTCGGTCAAGCAGTTCATGGAGTTTGCAGTATACATACCGGAGCAGGAACCGCAAGTTGGGCAAGCGGATTTCTCCAGAGCGGTCAGCTCATTCTCATCAATCTTGCCGGAAGCATAGCTGCCAACTGCCTCAAACATTTCAGACAGACCAAAGCGGGTACCGTTGTGCTTACCCGGCATCATTGGACCGCCGCTAACAAAAATACTTGGCAGGTTCAAGCGGCAAGCTGCCAACATCATACCCGGTACAATCTTATCGCAGTTTGGAATAAATACAACTGCGTCCAGTGGATGAGCAGTCAGCATAACCTCTACGGAGTCTGCGATCAGTTCTCTGGATGCCAGAGAATACTTCATGCCCTTGTGACCCATTGCCAAACCATCGCAAACACCGATGGTTTCAAACTCAAACGGAACACCGCCGTTGTTGCGGATGCCTGCCTTTACGGCATCTGCAATTTCACCCAGATGCTTATGACCCGGAATGTAGTCGCTCTTGGAACAGACAACACCGATGAAAGGACGTTTCATCTCTGTGTCGGAAAGACCCAAAGCACGGAGGAGAGAGCGGTGTGGCGCACGTTCAGCGCCGGATTTCATTTTATCACTTCTCATGATTTCACTTCCTAAGTTAAAATTTAAGCTAAATAAATTTCCCATAAGGGGAATCATTGTTCTATCATTTAATTGTAATCCATCCACCGTTCTTTGTCAACTGCGCCAAAAAGAAAGGCAGACGCCTTTCGACATCTGCCTCCCTATTATGTAAGTTGTTTTTTCTTTGATGTTGTGAAGGAACAGAACAGGACGAACCCTAACATAACCACTGCTACAATCATCCAACCGATTAACATGCCCAGTCCTTTTTCTGCGAACATATCGTAGTAACCCTTGAGATAGATGAACATGATTACCAACGGCAAAACGTAGAGCATATAAGGGCGAATAAACCGTGGGAATCTCGGTCCTTTTCCGGTGTTGCTTTCCGTAATAAAGTTGTCCCAACCCCAACCGTTTTTCCGTGTACAGAATAACAGAAATGCTAAGCTGCCCAACGGCAAAACATTGTTGGAAACAATAAAGTCTTCCAAATCCAAAATGGTACTGCCGGCACCCAATGGTTGGAACGACGACCACAGGTTAAAGCCCAAAACGCAAGGAACACTCAGCAAAATAATGGAGATACCTGCCACCACAACGCTCTTTGTACGCTTCCATTTGAACAAATCCATGTAGAAGGACAAAATATTCTCGAACACCGCCACCACGGTAGAAAACGCCGCAAAGGTCAGGAATAAGAAAAACAGCGCCGACCAAATTTGTCCGCCTGCCATTTTGGCAAAGATGTTTGGGATGGTAATAAAAATCAGGCTCGGTCCGGAATCCGGTTCTACACCAAAGGCAAAGCAAGCCGGAATAATAATGAAGCCTGCCATCAATGCCACACTGGTATCCAAAGAAGCAACGGTCAAGGCCTCTCCCATCATGCCTTGCTTTTTGTTGATATAGCTGCCGAAAATCAGCATAGAACCCATACCCAAGGACAATGTAAAGAATGCCTGACTCATAGCGCCAAACACCACGTTACCGATACCGATTTCCCACATCTTTTGGAAATCCGGAACCAAATAGAACTTAATGCCTTCTCCCGCTCCGTCCAACAGGAAGGAGTTCACCACCAAAATTACCATAATCAGCAACAGGGCGGTCATCATTATCTTCGATACTCGCTCCAAGCCTTTTTCAATACCAAAGGCACACACCACAAATCCCATAACGCAAATCAACACCATCCAAAACAGCATGGTGGGCGCGCTGCCCAACATATCGGAAAACGCAGTGGTGACCTGCGTGGGGGTGGCGTGATTAAAATCCCCTCGGATACTCTTAAAGCAGTAGTACATCATCCATCCCGAAACAGTGGTATAAAACATCATCAGCAGATAGTTGCCCGCCATACAGGGCCATTTAACCCAATGATACCGACTGCCGGGTTTCTCCAGTGTTTCCAATGCCCGAGCAATTCCAAGCCGACTTCCTCGACCGATGGAAAATTCCGCTACCAATACCGGAATCCCCATAACTACCAAGAAAAATAAATAAATTAAAATAAAGGCTGCACCGCCATAAGCGCCACACATATAAGGAAATTTCCAAACGTTACCGATACCGATTGCACAACCGGCGGATACTAGGATAAATCCCAACCGTGACCCAAAAGCTTCCCGTTTCATAGTTCACTTCCTAGCGTTTCAATGATTGCATTTATTATACACGACCCTATGATAAAAAGCAATTTTCTATTCTATTATTTTATGAATTTTTGTCTATATGCGTATAAAAACAAATAGAGCATCCTCTCTATCATACGGATGCACAATTTGAGATTGCTTTCTCCATTGTTTCGACAGATTTCCCTCCATGGTATCCTCCAAAAGAAAAAATAGCGCCCTTAAAGCTACCATACAACCATCGTTATACCACCAGGGTAACTTAAGAACGCCTTTTTTCTACATAAACTTTTATTCTACAAAACTTTTATAATTTGATAAGCTATATCATATTTTGGAGAAAATTACAAGTTCCTATTTCATCTCTTACGAGATTGCAGACTGAACCAAGTCTATCATCTTAGAATATGGTATCCCCTGCTCCATCCAAACAGAGAACATATAGCCTTCCGACTGCCAAACAGCAAGACGATACCGGTCGTCGTTGCCCTTTATTGTCACTTCTACGCCGTGAATCGTTTCTGTTGTAATCTGTACATACTCCGTATAATCTCCGGAAATATCTTCTGTTCCCACTGCCTTTCGATATTCTACGGAATTTTTCTTGCCGGTATAGGTCACTTCTGCCCATTTATCCCAACACCACTCATAAGAAGTGGACTGCACCGCAAAGGGCAATGCGTGCAGCTCTTCTACCGAGAAGCCTGCCGTTTGCGATAATTCCTCTACGGAGCTGCACTCCACGATTTGTGCCACCGGATTTGCTACATATTCTCCCGACAAGTCGGGATCTACGGTTGTCACATTGCGTATTACGACACCACCGATCAACAACAGTACAAAGCAAGCCGCTATGGACGCAATGCCTTTCCAAACCGGAAACTTTACGATTTTGGCGGGCGGCTTTTGAGATTGCGCTACAAGATTTCCAAGAATCCGACTTCGCATTTCTTCTGTTACTTCTACCTTATCCATAATCTCCCGATATGCCTTACGCAAAATCATACGCCTCCTTTAAGGATTCTTTTAACCGTTCCCGCCCTCGCTTTAAATCGGAGCGGACACTGCTTTCCTTTCGCTTTAAGATTGCACTGATTTCTTTTGTGGGGTAGCCTTCATAATAATACAAATGAATGACTTCCCTGTATTTTGGCGGAAGTGTTTTCACCACATTCCACACAAAGAAGAGATCCTCCCGATCCTCTGCCACCAGTGTTTCTTCCAATTCATCGGCTTCTCTGATTTTGTTGTACTGAATCTTGTTCTTGCTCAAATTTGCCGCAACCCGAAGCAACCACGCTTTTTCATGCTCCTCACCTTCAAAGGTAGGGGCAGCCTGCATATATTTCAGTAAGGTATCCTGTAAAATGTCCTCCGCATCGCTTTGATTGTGCAAATAGGAATATGCCAACCGAAGAATGGCATTGCCATGCCGGTCTAATGCAGATTCCGCAAGAGATACCTTTTGGGCATCACTGTTTGATTCCGATTGCGCTTTGGATGAAAAGACTGCTCGAATTTTTCTAAACGAACCACATAACTCGCTCAGAAAGGAGCGTATCCCCCACTTGTTATGAAGCTGCGGGATCGGTTTTATAGATTCCATCGCAAGTTCCTCCGTGAAAAACAGACCATAAAAAATCATCATGGTCTGCCTCGTTTTGTATTATTGAATTTGCGCAATCAGCGCTGCAACCGCTTCTGCATCCATTCCCGGTGTACTGAGCGCATAGGCATACGTTCCGTCATTCCAAGTTGCAAGAGATACGGTTCCGTCATTCCCCGATTCCGTTACGGTATACTTCCCCACGATAACTTCTTTCGACTCTTGATACACGTTATAATCCCCACTGATATTCTCTGTGCCGGTTCCCTTTCTGATGGTGATGGAATCGGCATCATTGCGATACATAATTTGAATGATTGCTTTCTCCATTGTTTGAACAGACACCTCCGGGTAGCCTTTGATGGTTTCCGGTGCGCTCAGGGAAAAGCCTATGGCTTTTGCGGCGTCCTGCAAGGTTTTCTGCTCTGTCCACGGATTGGGCGTCTGTGTGTTTTCCTCCTCTTTTTTATCCACCTGAATAGTTGCGGAAGAAGTATTCTTGTCGGTGTCTTGTTTGGTTTCTCCGCAAGCAGTAAGAGATAACAGGGCAGCCGTACCAATCACCGTACACAATAAGGCTACAATCATGGTTTTTCCTTTCATTTTTTTACATCCTTTCTATTTTGTCAATCTTAAGGAAATTTCCTTTCCTGCTTTGTATACAGTTGACCAACGAAAAATGTTGCAAAAATGAAGAAATATTTTTTCAGAAACAGAGTTCTCTTACAGTCTTGGAATAAAGTTAGTACATTCTGTCCGCTCTGTCGCCGGATACGGAATTCCCTGTTCCTTTCCGGCGGCAAAGCAGCGCATCATCCAAACCATGTTTCTGGCAAGATTTCGCATGGTCTGCATTCCCTCTTTGTCTTTTGGGGCATCCTCTGCAACCAATCCATGCAGCATATTCCAATAGGTAGAACCGGCTACCGGCATCTGAGAAATTCCGAAGTATTTATTCAGCGCATCCAGCGCTGCGGTGGTGCCACCACGTCTTGCAACGGCAACCGCTGCGCCCGGCTTGAACTGAAATACGCTTTTGTCTGCACTATAAAACGCACGATCCAAAAAGTCAAAAATTCTGCCGCTTGGATGTGCATAATATACCGGTGTCGCAAAGACAAATCCATCGGCTTCTTTTGCTTTTTTCACAAACTCGTTTACGCCGTCTTCTTTAAAAACACATTCCCCTGTTTTTCTACAAACGCCGCACTGCAAGCAATCTGCCAATGGTTTTCCTCTCACTTGAATAATTTCGGTTTCAACCCCCTCTCCTTCAAAAACCGTAACCATCTCCCGCAGCGCAACCATGGTGGTTCCGTTGACATGACTACTCCCGTTTACCAATAACACTTTCATTTTTCCTTCTCCCTTTCTTGTTTCCGTTTATTCGGCAAGCTGTGCTAAGGCATCCCCTGTAAGACGATACAGCGTCCAGTCGGACATCGGCTGTGCGCCCAACGATAAGTAAAAATCAATGCTTGGCTGATTCCAGTCCAGACACACCCACTCCATCCGACCGCAGCCCCGCTCCACTGCAATGGCTGCCAGCTTTTTTAAGATGGCTTTTCCGTAGCCTTTCCCACGGTATTCCGGGCGAATATACACATCCTCCAAATAAATACCGCCCCGTCCTACAAAGGTAGAAAAGTTATGGAAATACAAGGCAAAGCCAACTTCTTTTCCCTCTTCCAGTACAAAAAACACTTCTGCTTTTTCTTTGTCAAAAATCCATGTTTCTAAGGTCGTTTCATCTGCAATCACTTGATCGCTCATCTTTTCATAGGCTGCAATCTCCTTGATAAATTGGAGAATCAGCGGAACATCCTTCCGCTCTGCATCTCGAAATGCAACTGTTGTATTCATGTTTTTCCTCACACTTTCTGTTGTTTTCTTTTGACAATAGACAATCCTTTTGGGATTGCCTATTGGGGTTACAGTGATAGATTTGTTATAAAATTTTATTCTGCCGTGTTATCTTGGTTCTCTATGACATAGATGACGCGGGCAATTCCGGAAAGCATGGAAAATAAAATAGCGTCGCACGGCCCTCATCAAGCCCTGACCCAACAAAAAAATCCAGAAACTCCGGCAAGTGCCATAACCAAAATAGATACCACGGTTCTGAATTTTTCATTTTCCTGCTTCCTTTCCACACCCATCGTTCCGCCGAATTATCCTAGCAGCGTTTGGGCAGTGGTTTCTCCCTTTTCTACAATTGTACAGTTGTGGTTTTCATCCACACGGATTTTATATCCATAGAAAAAGTCGTTCACACCATCGTTGCACTGATAGCGAACCACATAGTACGATTCTTCATCTGTTACAAACCCACAGGCTGTTTTCACAATGGTATAATCCGAATCCATTGTGTTTAAAAAGTTATGGAAGGTTTTATCTGCATAAGCCTTTACCGCAATTCCTTGATCATAAACTGCTTGTGCTGTTATGGTTTCCTCTGAACTTTGTTGATTCGTGTCGTTTCCTTGGCTACACCCACTGAAAAAACACATAGCAGTACCGATTACCGCCACCGCAAGCAACGCCGCTTTTTGCAGGTTCATATCCTTCTTCATCCTTTCCATGTGAATTATTGCCTCTTTTCTATTCTAGTCATTTCCATTCGGCAAGTCAACCGGCGAATCGATTGGGAAATCTCCGCACAAACAAAAAGCCCTTTGAGAAAAGGATTTCTCCTCTCTCAAAGGGCAAGTTGACAAACTGGAAGTTATCAGCCTGTATAAGCATCATCTGCCGTGTTCTTAAAATTCTGCTTTTCCAACCATTGCTTTTCTTCTTCACTTTCCGGAATATCAATCCGCTCGATTTTAAAGATAACGGGGCGTGTGCCGTCATTGCAACAGGCAATCATCATTCTGTCGTCATTTGTCCACTTGCGCATAATGGAGCCGCCCTGCAACGCCGCATAAACATATCGGCTGATGGCGTCCCATGCCTCTCCACAGAATTTTCCATTCATCAGATGGTAAAAATCATCCTGTTCCGGAGTTCTTTTTAAGAGAAATGTGTCTCCCGCTTTGAAACAGGGACACGGACCGGATTTCGGATCAGCCAAATACTTTTCCTGTAATTCTGGGAACACCTTTGTCTCCAATACCGTTATTTTGCATTCGTAATTCATATAATTAGCTCCTTTACGTCCAAAATTTTCTGTCTATTAAATTCCGGTCTATCACTCATCTTTCATTTCTCCTGCCAACTCGATTTGTGTTTTCGTTTATTTTATCTTTTTTTATACAACACTAGCTCCGGGTTCCACCCATCTTTCTCATAAGTACATATAAGCAAAAAATCCATATTTGCAATAACCCCAAAACATCTTTCTCCGCCGAATTCGCTTTCAAGTTGATTTCCAAGATATGTCTTTGAGTCATCCAAAAATTTTATCAAATTCCCGTTTGGTAGCATATACTCCAAATTGACATACTTTCCTACAAGAGCATTTAGTTTTTTAACCTTCGGCATGCCTTCTATGTGAAGTTCATTTATTTCTTTGATTAGCTGCTGCTTAAATTCTTCAAATTGACCATTGTCGCTGAGTTCATTGTAACGCTTCCAATAATCCAATTGGGGCAGCAAGCCCTTTAAATAAGAACGAACCTGCTCCTCGGTGAAATTTTCACTTGCCATATTTTTAACACAGACTTCAATCAGGTCATCCATATTCCTATAGGTATATGTTCCGTCAGCATAGCACCACTTGCAATAGTCCTCGTTGAATGTGCCATCGTAATTGTGACTGATACTCGCATCATCAAGCGGCATCCCGCAACACTGGCAGATAAGGTTTCTTGGTGTTCCTAAAAGCGTATTGATTGAAACATCAAAAAACTTAGAAAGCAGTTTTAATGTTTCTGTATTTGGAGTTGTTTCTCCGTTTTCCCAACGAGATACCGCTTGCCGTGTAACATAAAGCTTTTCGGCAAGTTCATCCTGTGACAAACCTTTTTTCGTTCGCAATTCGAGTATAACATCTTTCGTATCCATTAAAATCACCACCTTGTAAATAGTATAGTATATGTGCAGTCCGTAAGCAAGCAACCCGCTGTTGCTGTCCTGCATCGCTTTCCTTTCGTTTTCTCTTTCTTCATATGAAGTTTTGGCTTTATCTTGTAGTTTGCGAATATCTGTATAAAAAAGCCCTTTGAGAAAAGGATTTCTCCTCTCTCAAAGGGTAGTAAGTTGACAAACTGGAATTAGTCGAGCTGCTTTGGCAATTCGCTTTCTTCAACCGGAACTGCTTCAAGGTCGATATTGGACCAATATGAGC
>CAKSOB010000004.1 GCA_934476545.1 uncultured Eubacteriales bacterium
ATTATTTCGCTTGGTACAGTCCTTTACGACCCATTTGGAGGAAATCAAGCGGAAAAAGCGCACCGCAGATTTCAGCGATTTGGAGCGGTGGGCGCTGCAATTACTCTATGAAGAACAGGACGGGGAGTACGTCACCACACCGGAGGCGGAGCTGATTCGGCAGCGGTTTGATGAAATTATCGTGGACGAATATCAGGATACCAACGAAGCTCAAGATCGTATTTTTCGGGCGGTTTCCAAGAATGAGGAAAACCTTTTTTTGGTGGGCGATGTAAAGCAGAGCATTTATGGATTCCGACAAGCCATGCCCCAACTGTTTTTGGGCAGACGAGAAGCCTACGAGGCTTACTGCCGAGGAGAGGAAGCCTATCCCGCCAAGATTATTCTGGATCGGAACTTCCGTTCTCGACAAACGGTGACGGATACGGTGAACTATCTGTTCCGTCAGTTGATGACCAAGGATTCGGCAGACGTAGACTATGAGGGCGGCGAGGAGTTGGTTGCCGGTGCGGTGTATCCGGAACAAAAGGGCGCCGAAACGGAATTGGTGATTCTTCGTGGGGACAGCGTGCAGGATGAAACACTGGACGAGGACATGGCGGTGTTGGAAGCCAGAGAGATTGCCGGGCAAATTCATCGGATGATGGGGGAAGGCTTTCTCGTTACGGAGAAGGGCCTGCAGCGCCCGGCTGCCTTTGGCGATTTCACCATTTTGCTCCGCAGCGCCAACAACCACATGGCAAAGTATGTGCAGGAGCTGCAGCAAAACGGCATTCCTGCCAAAGCCGGACGACAGCCGGGATTTTTCCGCACGGGCGAAGTGGCGGTGATGGTTTCTCTGCTGCGCATCATCAGCAATCCCATGCAGGATATTCCCTTAGCTTCGGTGCTGATGAGCCCTCTCTATGGCTTTGCTCCCGATGACATGACGAAGCTGCGTCTTTGTGACAAGGACAGTTCTCTTTATCTTGCATTGCGGAAAAGCGCCGAGCAGGGCATGACACTGAGCCAAAAGGTGTTGCGGGACTTGGAAGCCTACCGCACCGTCAGCGCCACTATGACTGCCGACCGCATGCTACGGTATCTCTATGAAACCACCGGCTTCTGCGATTTAGTCCAATCCATGGAGGGGGGGCAGCGGCGGCTCTCCAACCTGCATTTGCTCTTAGACTATGCCCGCCAGTACGAAGCTGCAGGCTATCACGGTATTTCCGGCTTTGTACGGTTTATTGACCGCTTGGAAAAAGAAAAGGGCGAGCTGCCTGCCGCCGAGTCTATGGAGGACGGCGACAATGCGGTGACGGTTATGAGTATTCACAACTCCAAGGGGTTGGAATTTCCCGTTTGCTTTTTGGCAGGGTGCAGCCGACGGTTCCATAAATTGCAGGAGGAAGCCTTGATTCACCCCAAGTATGGCTTGGGAGTCAAACTGCGGATGGAAGGCACTCTCTGCAAATACACCACCATGATGCGGGAAGCTATTTCCATTGCCTTAAGCAAAGAGGATATGGCAGAGGAGCTGCGAGTCTTTTATGTGGCGCTGACCAGAGCAAAGGAAAAGCTGATTCTGGTGACCACCGAGAAGAAATTGTCCGACCGCCTCAGCAGCTTGGCGGCAGGACTGGGGGAGGAAGAACGATTGGACAGCTATGTGGTTGCCAACGCCAACTCCTTCTCCGACTGGATTTTGACCTGTATGCTGCGCCACCCGGACGGACAAGCCTTGCGAGAGCTTTCCGGTGTGGATGTACCGGTGCTGCGGGGCGAATCTATTCCAACCATGACCGTGCGGTTTGCCTTGCCGCAGCCACCTTGGGAGCAGGAAGCGGAGGAACAAGCGGGACCGCCTCAACCGGATTTGGAATTGGCAGAGCGGCTGCGCCGTCAGATTACCTTTGTGTATCCTTATGAAGCGTTGGAGACGCTGCCTGCCAAGGTGACGGCTTCTGCGCTGGCGGAGGAGCAGTCTGCCAAAGACCGCCCGATGCCAACTACGCTGCGCCGCCCGTCCTTCTTATATGAAAAGGGACTGACCCCGGCGGAGCGAGGCACTGCTACCCATGCGTTCTTGCAGTTCTGCGATTTTTCTGCGGCAAAGGAACATCTCTCGGAAGAAAAAGAACGACTGGTACAGCAGGGCTTTCTTTCGGCGGAGCAGGGCAAGGCTGTGGACGAGCAGCGTGCCGCCGCTTTCCTGAACAGCGACCTTTGCCGTCGGATGACGGCTTCGCCCAACTGCTGCCGAGAGTATCGCTTTACGGCGGAGATTCCGGCGTATCTGGTAGAGGAGTCCTTGAAAGCATCCTTCCCGGAGCAAACGGTGGTGCTGCAAGGTGCCGTAGACTGTGTGTTTGAGGAGGACGGCGCACTGGTTCTGGTGGACTACAAAACCGACTATGTTCCGGAGAAAGCCGCCCTGTGGCAGCGCTATGAAAGACAGCTTTCCCTCTATGCCATGGCAATGGAGCAGTGCTTCGGTCTGCCGGTGAAGGAGCGGTTACTGTATGCCTTTTCCATTAGTGATACGGTGACGGAATCGGATTGATTGGTTTTTGACAAAATGCAGCTTCGCTGTTGAAAAATCGTCAAAACTTTTCAAAGAAACACCCTTGACAAGGGGTGGATTTCATGCTATAATCTCCTAGTAAACAAAGCAGAGTGTATTCGCTCTCACCTGTGGGGTTCCGTCCGACACGGGTCAATCTGAACGGAGAATGGCTGAATTTCGGCGATTCTATTTTGTTTTGTATTGAGCACGGGCGGGGAACTGCCCGTGTTTTTTGTTATAGTGAGGCAACACGATTTGGAGGTGCTTAACATCAGCAGCAAGGAATTGCAGATCAACGAGGAAATCCGTGATAAGGAAGTCCGCGTGATTGATTCTAACGGTGAACAGCTCGGCATTATGAAATTGGAGGAGGCGCTGGACAGAGCCGCCGCCAGTAATCTTGACCTTGTAAAGATTGCGCCTCAGGCACAACCGCCTGTGTGCAAGATTATCGACTATGGCAAGTTCCGATTCGAGCAGGCCAAACGAGAAAAAGAGGCCAAAAAAAATCAGCGGGTTGTAGATATTAAGGAGATTCGTCTTTCTCTCAATATTGATACCCACGACTTTAACACCAAGGCCGGTCATGCCGCCCGCTTCCTGAAAGACGGGGATAAGGTAAAGGTTTCCATCCGCTTCCGTGGACGGGAAATGGGACACCCGGAGCTGGGCTACGAGATTATGCAAAAGTTTGCAGACCAGCTGGGCGACATTGCCAATGTGGAAAAGAAAGCAAAGCTGGAAGGCAGAAATATGCTCATGTTCCTTGCAGCAAAGCCACAGGGTAAGTAAGTTGCATATTATTTAAAAAGCACAGCTTTTTGACAATATGAATTGTATTTAGACACCATTGATTTGGAAAAATAAGGAGGACAAAATCATGCCTAAGATTAAGACGCATTCTGGTGCAAAAAAGCGCTTTAAGATTTCTAAAAACGGAAAGGTGATTCGTGCACACGCTAACAAATCCCACATCCTGAACAAGAAGACCACAAAGCGTAAGAGAGGTCTGAGACAAACCGTTGCCGCTGACAAGACCAATGTAGCAGCAGTTAAGAGAATGATTCCTTACAAATAATCGTCGATTGTTTGTAAGTATTATTTAGAACGAGATTTTTAAAGAGTAAAAGAGGCGGTTTTTGTGACAGAAAATCGGCAGGTTCGGTTTGCGCAAAAACAGCCCATAACTATGGAGGGAATTATAAATGGCTCGTATTAAAGGCGCGTTGATGACACGCAAGAGAAGAAAGAAGACATTGAAGCTGGCCAAGGGCTACTGGGGTTCCAAGAGCAGACACTTTAAGATGGCGAAGCAGGCTGTTATGAAGTCCGGCAACTATGCTTACATCGGCAGAAAGCACAAGAAGAGAGATTTCAGAAGACTGTGGATCACCCGTATCTCCGCCGCTGCAAAGCTGAACGGCATGAACTACTCCACACTGATGAACGGTCTGAAGAAGGCTGGCGTTACCCTGAACCGCAAGATGCTCTCCGAGATCGCAATTTCCGATCCTGCAGCATTTACACAGCTGGCTGAAACCGCTAAGAACGCGCTGGCAAAATAAATCGTTTTTCAAGTTGCGTCCGGATACCCTCCGGGCGCAACTTTTGGTTATAGGCATTTTCTGCAATTAAGGAGGGAGTTTATGGAACGGATTACCAGCCGCCAAAATGAGCGGGTAAAACGCCAAGCCAAGCTGCTGCGCTCTGCCGGGGAACGACGGGAAACCGGTACCTTTCTTTGTGAGGGGGCAAGGCTTTGTCGGGATGCGGTGCAAAGTGGCATTTTCATTACGGATTTTTATGTGACAGAATCGGCATTGGCAAAATACAGCGACTACTGCAAAGAAATCGAAGCGGCGGCGGAGCGGAGTTTTCTCATCAGCGACCATGTAGCGCCGTTGCTGTCGGATACAAAGAATCCTCAGGGTGTGTTCTGCGTTTGTCGTCTGCCGGAGCAAACGGTTACCTTGTCAAACCTTGAAAAAACCGGCAGCTACTTGGCGCTGGAGCAACTGCAAGATCCTTCCAATTTAGGCACCGTCCTGCGTACCGGAGAAGCCTTGGGCATTGCGGGCGTGGTGCTTTGCGGCGATTGCTGCGACCCTTTTAGCCCCAAGGCGCTGCGTGGCTCCATGGGGGCGGTGTTCCGCCTGCCGGTTTATAGTTGCAGCGATGCCCCTTTCGCCATGGAACAGCTGAAAGCAGCGGGTTTTTGTACCTATGCCGCTGTGGTGGATGCTTCGGCTCGTCTTGTGACTACGGTGGATTTCACTAAGCCGTCGGTTATGCTCATCGGCAATGAGGGCAACGGCTTAACGGAAGCAGCGGTAAAAGCCTGTGATTGTCCCATTACCATCCCCATGGCAGGACGAGCGGAGTCTTTGAATGCTTCGGCGGCATCCTCCATTTTGCTTTGGGAAATGATGCGAACCAAAGGGGGGATCTAAATGGATACCAGACCCTACTGGGTGTGGCTGCAAGCGTGTCTTGGAGCTGCCAACGGAAAGGTTCGGCAACTTTTAGAAACCTATGTGTCGGTGGTGCAGTTCTACGAAATGGGCGTGAGCGAATGGAGAACATCACACCTGTTTACCAAAGGGGAATTGGAGAAATTTCAGTCTTATTCCTTGGAGCAGGCGGCGCAGCGAGTGGTGGAGCATGAGTCCGGCGGCATTGCGGTGGTTACGCCCGATATGGCGGCATACCCGGAAAAGCTGCGCCAGATTTACGACTATCCGGCGGTGCTGTATGTGAAAGGAAATTTGCCCAATTTGCAGGAGCGGCTGTCGGTAGCGGTGGTGGGAACTCGCCATGCAACCCACTTGGGTTTGGAAACCGCACGAACCATCAGCGGAGATTTGGCAAAGGCCGGCGCAGTTGTCGTTAGCGGCGGTGCAATGGGTGTGGATACCGCCGCCCATTGTGGCGTGTTGGAGCAAAATGGCGTGACCCTCTGCGTTTTGGGGTGCGGCATCGGCTACCCCTATTTGGTAGAGAACGAGAAAATGCGTCGGAAAATTACGGAGAAAGGCGCTTTGCTTTCCGAGTATCCGGTGCAGACGCCGCCTAACCGGTGGCAATTTCCCCAACGGAATCGGATTATCTCCGGTTTGTGCGACGGTACCTTGGTGGTAGAGGGCGGCGCTTCCAGCGGCTCTTTGATTACGGCACGAGATGCAGCAGAGCAAAATCGAGAGGTGTTTGCGGTGCCGGGCAACGTGACCCGTACGTCCTGCGAGGGAACGAATAATCTCATTAAAAGCGGCGCAAAGCTGACTACCGGCGCGTTGGATATTTTGGAGGAATACTTCTTGAAGTATCCTTATTTATATCAAGTGGCGCCGTCGTCGGTGAGAAACCGCCCTGCGGAAAAGCAGCGATTCTCTAAGCAGCCGGAAGTACCTGCCCCACAGCCAACCGCCTCGGCGGTGCAGTCCTCGGGAATCATCGAGGGAGCATGGACGGTGGAACGGCTGACGAATTTGCTGGACCGCTTGGCGGAGCAAACCAGAACGGGCAGACGGTTGGTTTCTTGGGAGGAATTCCCGCCGGAATCGGTGATTCGCAAAGCTCCAAAGCTGCCCAGAAGCTACGATTTTCGGGCGCTGTATCAGGAGCGTATGGAGAATATGACCCCGGAGGAGCGGCAAGAAGCCATTCGGCGGGATGTGCTGAATCTCCCGCTGGTTTGGGCAGAGGAAGAGCTGCCGAAGCCTTCTCCGATACCGGAAGTGCAGAAGCCTTCCGAAAAAGTGGTTCGGGAAGAACCGACGGCAGAACCATCGACTTTGCCGGAGGGGGATTGCTCCGACCTTTCGCCCGAGGCGGCAAGAGTGTTTTCCGCACTGGAAGCGGAGCCGCAGCACCTCTCTGTTTTGTGCGAGCGCACAGGGCTTTCCTGCGACGTGCTGTTGGTTGCCGTCACCGAATTGGAATTGACCGACCGAATCGCCTCCTATTCCGGTGGTCGGTACGGATTGCCCAATGTATGACGGGAATTCTCGTGAAAATTCAAGGAAAATTCAAACAAATTGTTTTGTAATACAGATTGTTTTGCTGTATAATAATTAGAATAAGCGTAATGTTAAAAAAGAACACGGCGCAGCGCCGTGAGGAAGAATAAAGGTGGTGCGGTAATGTCAAAACTGGTGATCGTGGAGTCCCCCGCAAAAGCAAAAACTATCCAGAAATATCTGGGCGGCGACTACGAAGTGGTGGCATCCATGGGGCACGTTCGTGACCTGCCGGAAAAGCGGTTGAGTGTGGACGTAAAGAAAAATTTTCAGCCCAAGTACGATATTATTAAAGGCAAGGAAAAATTGGTGCAAGAGCTGAAAGAAGCAGCGTTAGAGAGCGATATGGTCTATCTGGCAACGGACCCGGACCGTGAGGGAGAAGCGATTTCTTGGCACTTGGCATATATTTTGGGGTTGGATACCAACGACCAAAACAGAGTTACCTTCAACGAGATTACAAAGACCGGTGTGCAAACCGGTATGGAGCATCCCCGTGCCATCGACTTGGATTTGGTGAACGCACAGCAGGCTCGCCGTGTGTTGGACAGATTGGTGGGCTACAAGCTCAGTCCCTTCCTGTCCCAAAAGATTCGCCGTGGCTTGTCTGCCGGACGGGTGCAGTCCGTTGCTCTGCGGCTGATTGTAGACCGAGAGGATGAGATTCGTAAGTTTGTGCCGGAGGAATACTGGACCATTGACGGCAAGTTTATTCCAAAGGGCGCAAAGAAGCTGTTCCCGGCCTCCTTCTATGGGGACTTGGAGGGCAATAAAATCAAAATCACCAACAAGGAGCAGGCAGACGGCATTCTGGCAGAATTAGAGGATGCAGAGTTCAAGGTCATCAAGGTAAAAAAGGGTACCCGTCGGAAATCTCCGGCACCGCCGTTCATCACCTCTACCTTACAGCAGGAGGCTTCTCGGAAGTTGGGCTTTCAAGCAAGACGCACCATGAAAGCTGCCCAGGAGTTGTACGAAGGCGTGGAGGTTGCCGGCATGGGCGCCATCGGTTTGATTACCTACATGAGAACCGACTCCCTGCGTATCTCCGAGGACGCCATTGCCGAAGCCAACACCTACATCAAGGAGCGTTGGGGTGACCGGTATGTGCCGGATAAGCCTCGCCACTTTAAGAGCAAGGCGAATGCACAGGATGGTCACGAAGCCATTCGTCCAACTGTGATTTCTCTAGCGCCGGAGCAGGTAAAGGAAAGCCTCAGCAACGACCAGTACAAGCTCTACAAGCTGATTTGGGAGCGGTTCTTGGCAAGCCAAATGAGCAACTGCCTGCAAAGCACCACCCAAGCGGATATTCAGGGGGGCAATTATCTCTTTAAAGCAAGCGGCTACACCGTTACCTTTGACGGTTTTACCGTGCTGTATGTAGAGGGCAAGGACGAGGAAGAAGCTGCCGGCGGCGCACTGCCGCCATTGGAGAACGACCTGGCTCTGCGCTGCAAGAGTCTGGTGGGCAATCAGCACTTCACCCAGCCGCCTGCCCGCTTCACAGAGGCTTCTCTCATTAAGGCGTTGGAGGAAAACGGCATCGGTCGTCCTTCCACCTATGCCACCACCATCTCTACTATTACCGGCAGAGAATATGTGACCAGAGAGAACAAGACGCTGAAGCCAACGGAGTTGGGTGAGGTTTCCACCAAGCTGATGAAGGAGCGGTTCCCGAAAATCGTGAACGTCAAGTTCACCGCAAGCATCGAGAACGAACTGGACGAAGTGCAGAACGGCGAGGAAGAGTGGACAGAGGTAGTCCATCACTTCTATGACGATTTTGAGAAAACCCTGAAAAAAGCCAAAGAGGAAATGGAAGGAGTCAAAATCCAACTGGAAGAGGACAAAACCGACCTGATTTGCGAATATTGCGGTCGCCAAATGGTGATTAAAACCGGTCGCTACGGACGGTTTATTGCTTGCCCGGGCTATCCGGAGTGCAAGAACATTAAGAAAATCGTTCACGAAACCGGCGCAGAATGCCCAAAATGCGGCGGTAAAGTGGTGATGAAAAAGACGAAAAAGGGTCGTGTGTTCTACGGCTGCGACCAGTATCCAAACTGTGATTTCGTTTCTTGGGACGAGCCGATTCAAGAGAAATGTCCCAAATGCGGCAAAACCCTCCTGCGGAAGAAGGGCAAGGCAGGCAAAATTTACTGTATTACCGAGGATTGCGGTTACGAAACCACAAGCAAGGAGCAGGAGGAACAATGAGCATTCGAGTGATTGGCGCAGGCTTGGCAGGCTGCGAAGCCGCTTGGCAGATTGCACAGGCAGGGGAGCAGGTGCTTCTTTATGAAATGAAGCCCCAAAAGTATACCCCTGCCCATCAAAATCCAAACTTTGCGGAGCTGATTTGCTCCAACTCGCTGAAGGCAGACCGAGTGGAAAGCGCCGCCGGACTGCTGAAAGAAGAAATGCGCCGCATGGGTTCCCTGCTGATGGAATGCGCCGACCAATGCCGTGTGCCGGCAGGCGGTGCCTTGGCGGTAGACCGAGATCGCTTTGCGGCAATGGTTACAGAGCGGATTCGCAACCACCCCAACATTACAGTGGTAGAGGGGGAAGTCACCGAGATTCCGGAGGACGGCATCACGGTGATTGCTTCCGGTCCTTTGACCTCGGACAAGCTGGCGGAGAAAATCTTTGCGCTCTGCGGCGGTTCTCTCAGCTTTTTCGATGCGGCAGCGCCCATCGTGACCTATGAGAGCTTGAACATGGAGCGGTGCTTTCCTGCCTCCCGCTACGGCAAGGGGGACGGAGATGATTACATCAACTGCCCTATGAATAAGGAGGAGTATGAAGCCTTCTATGAGGCTTTGGTTTCTGCCGAGCGTGCGCCGGTCCATGACTTTGATGTGCAGAACCCCAAGGTCTACGAGGGCTGTATGCCCATTGAGGTGTTGGCGCAGCGTGGTCACGATACCATGCGGTTCGGCCCCATGAAGCCGGTTGGCTTGACCGACCCCCGCACCGGACATCGTCCTTGGGCGGTGGTGCAGCTCCGCAAGGAAAACGAGCAGGGCAGCCTGCTGAATCTGGTGGGCTTCCAAACCAACTTGAAGTTTGGCGAGCAGCAGCGAGTGTTCCGGATGATTCCCGGATTGGAGCAGGCGGAGTTTATGCGCTACGGCGTGATGCACCGCAACACCTTCTTAAATTCTCCCACGCTGCTGAATGCGGATTACAGCGTGAGAACCCGCCCGAACTTATTCTTCGCCGGGCAAATTACCGGTGTGGAGGGCTACATGGAGTCGGCTTCCTCCGGTATTTTGGCAGGCATCAATGCTCTGCGGCGTTTGCGGGGCGAATGTTCTTTGGTCTTGCCGGAGGACACTATGACCGGTGCCTTGAGCCGTCATGTAGCAGAGAGCGTCAGCGGCGATTTTCAGCCCATGGGGGCAAATTTCGGTGTGCTTCCACCCATTGAACCTCATATTCGGGATAAAAAAGAGCGATACAAAGCCCTTGCAGAGCGAGGGCTGTCGTCGTTGGAAACTTGTCTTGCGGCGGATCGAGAACCGAGAAAAACCAATAGTGAATCTTGATAGCGAAAGGCTGTGTTGTTTGTGAAAATTATTGTAGATGCATTCGGCGGCGATAATGCACCGTTGGAGATTATCAAAGGCTGTGCGGAGGCAATACGAGAACTGGATGTAGATATTGTACTGACCGGCGATGAAGAAACCATCCGTCGTGTGGCGAAGAACCACAGCATTCCTCTCCATCGCATGGAGATCGTTTCCACCAAGAGCGTGATTACCATGGAGGATCATCCCAGCGTGGTACTGAAAGAAAAGAGCGATTCCTCTATGGCAGAGGGACTGCGCTTGGTTGCTGAGGGCAAGGGTGACGCTTTTGTTTCTGCCGGTAACAGCGGCGCGCTGACCGTGGGAACTACCATGATCGTTAAGCGTATTAAAGGCATTAAGCGGGTGGCATTCGGCGCCATTCTGCCCACCCAAAAGGGCAATATGCTGCTGTTGGACAGTGGTGCCAATGTAGAGTGTCGTCCGGAAATGCTACACCAATTCGGCATGATGGGCAGCATTTACATGGAAAAAGTAATGGGCGTGAAGAACCCGAAGATCGGTCTTGCCAATGTGGGAGAGGAAGAACATAAGGGCAGCGACTTGTATGTGGAAACCCATCAACTGCTGAAGAACGACCCAAATCTCAACTTTGTGGGCAATGTAGAGGGCAGAGATATGCCCAGCGGCGTTGCGGATTTAATCGTGGCAGACGGTTTTACCGGCAACATGATTCTCAAAACCTACGAGGGCGTTGCGCTGTTTGTTTTGGGCATGGTCAAGAATGTTTTTTATAAAAGTACAAAGAATAAGCTGGCAGCCGCTGTGATTAAGAAAGATTTGTACGATCTGAAAAAATCCATGGACTACAACGAAACCGGCGGCGCACCGATTATGGGCGCTTTGAAGCCGGTCTTTAAGGCGCACGGCAGCGCAAAGGCAAACACCGTGAAAAATGCCATTCGCCTGACCAAGGAGTATGTTTCCAATCAGGTGGTGGATATCATTTCTCAGTCGGTGGCGCAGGTCAAGTCCCAAAAGGAACAGACCGCAGCAGAACATTAAGCGAAAGAAAGGAACCATCATGTTACTGAGCGAATTGGAGAAAAAACTGGACTATCAATTTCATGACCGACAATATTTGGCAACGGCGCTGACCCACTCTTCTTATGCCAATGAGAGCAAGGGGCGGGCAGTTTGCAATGAGCGGTTGGAGTTCTTGGGCGACTCCGTGTTGGGTGTTGTGGTGGCGGATTATCTGTATAAGAATCATCCGGAAATGCCGGAAGGCGATTTGACCAAGACCAGAGCGGCATTGGTTTGCGAAAAGGCGCTGTGCAAGTACTCCACCCAGTTGGGTGTGGGCGAATTTTTGCTGCTCTCCAACGGAGAAAAGCACTCCGGAGGACGGACTCGCCCCTCTATTTTAGCCGACGCCTTTGAGGCAATCATCGCCGCCATCTATTTGGACAGCGGCATGGAAGAAGCCAGAAAGTTTATTCTGACCTATATCATTCCGGCAATTCAGTCCCAAAAACAGCGTTCCTTTAAGGATTACAAGACCGTATTGCAGGAGATTATCCAACAGAATCCGGGGGAGCAGTTGAGCTATGTACTGGTAGGCGAGAGCGGTCCCGACCACAAGAAGCACTTTACCGTGGAGGTGCGCCTGAACAACAACGTTGTGGGCAAGGGCGGCGGACGCAGCAAGAAGGAAGCCGAGCAGCAAGCAGCACGAGAAGCCTTGGAGCTGATGGGCTATTGAGGCACAGTAACATTGCGCTGTTTGTGCCGCACCGAGGCTGTCCCCACCAGTGCAATTTTTGCAATCAGCACCGGATTACGGGGGCGCAGTCTGCCCTGACGGCAGAGGATGTAACGACGGCGGTAGAAACCGCACTGCAATCCGGCAAGTGTCGCCCCGAAGCAACGGAGGTTGCTTTTTTCGGCGGCAGCTTTACGGCGATTCCCAAAGAAACGCAGCAACAGCTTTTAGAGGCGGCATATCCTTATGTGGAGCAGGGGCAGGTCAGCGGCATTCGCATTTCCACCCGTCCCGACTGCATTGACAAGGAAATCCTCGCTTTATTAAAAGACTACGGCGTTACCGCTGTGGAGTTGGGCGCCCAGTCCATGAATGACCGTGTTTTGGCGCAGGTGCATCGTGGGCATACGGCGGAAGATGTGGCGAACGCTTCTTGGCTCATTCGCAGCTTTGGGTTTTCTTTAGGGTTGCAAATGATGACCGGTTTGCCGGGAGATTCTCCCGAAACTGCTATGGAAACCGCAAGAGAACTGCTTGCTTTGCAGCCGGATACCATGCGGATTTACCCTACCCTTGTGCTAAAGGACACCCCTTTGGCGGAGCAGTACCGAGCAGGAACCTATGTCCCTATGTCCTTGGAGGATGCGGTGGCGCTGTGCAGTGACTTACTCTCGCTTTTTGAACCGGCAGGGGTGCGGGTGATTCGTCTGGGACTCCACGACAGCGAAGAGGTTGCCAACCGCTTGGCAGGGCCCTATCATCCTGCCTTTGCAGAGCTGTGTTACAGTCGGCTGTTTTGTAACCGATTGGTGCAGGTATTGCAGGCGGAGCAGGTTCCCTTTGGGCAGGTGACGGTGGCGGTATCGCCAAGAGAACGCTCCAAAGCGGTGGGACAGAAAAAAAGCAATCAGAAAGCGTTGTTTGCACAGGGTTGGGATTGCCGATTCATCCACGATGATACTCTGGCAGAGGGCGCATTCCGAGTGGAATGGGGAACAGGAAAAGAGGTGGTTGTTTGCTCTTAAAATCCTTAGAATTACATGGCTTCAAGACCTTTCCGGACAAGACGAAGCTGACCTTTGAAGATGGTATTTCTGCGGTTGTCGGGCCAAACGGCAGCGGCAAAAGTAACATCAGTGACGCAATGCGATGGGTGTTGGGCGAGCAGTCCGCCAAGGCGCTGCGCTGCGTGAAAATGGAGGACGTGGTGTTCAGTGGCACGCCATCCCGAAAGGCGCAGGGCTTTGCAGAGGTGACCCTCACCATCGACAACAAGAGCCGACGGTTGCCCTTTGACGAGGACACGGTGGCGATTACCCGCCGGTATTATCGTTCCGGCGACAGCGAGTATCTCATCAATAAAGCCACCGTTCGGCTGCGGGATATTCACGAATTATTTATGGATACCGGCTTGGGGCGGGACGGCTACTCCATGATTGGACAGGGCAAAATCGACAGTGTGATCTCGGCGAAATCCGAGGAGCGGCGAGAGATTTTTGAAGAAGCCGCAGGTATTTCCCGCTATCGTTACCGCAAGGAAGAAGCGGAGCGAAAGTTACAGCGGGCAGAGGAAAATCTGCTGCGCTTACAGGATATTTTGCAGGAATTGGAAGGGCGAGTTGCGCCCCTCAAGGAGCAGTCGGAGAAAGCCAAGCTGTATTTGGAGCTTTACGAAGAAAAAAAGCAGCTGGAGATTGGACTTTGGCTTTGTACGCTGAATCAATCCGGTGTGATTTTGCAGGAGCATGAAACGAAACTTGCAGAGGTTCGCAGTCGCCATGAAGGGGTAATGACCCAATCGGAAGCGCTGGACAGAGAAATCGAAGCGCTGTTCCAGCAGACGAATCTTTGTCTTGCTAAGGCGGAGCAGGCTCGAAACAACGCTGCCAAAAACGAAAGCGAAGCCGCCGCCAAAGAGGGCGAAATCTCCGTGCTGCAAAACGATATTCACCATAATTTGGAAACCATCGGGCGACTGACAGCGGAGCAAACACGCTACGGCGACCACGCCGCAGAGCAGCAGGAAGCCTTGCAAACCAAGCAGGCGCAAATTACGGAATTTGACGAAGCCATCGCCGCCCAAAAACGGGAATGTACCGAGGCGGAACAGCAGTTGTTCTTTCTGCGGATGCAGTTGGAGGAAAGCGGCACCGAGGCGGAGCAACACCGCAATCGCTTGGAGGAATGGAGCGCAGAGAGCGAGCAGCTTCGGCTGCGGATGACCCAATTTGATTCCACCGCACAGGAGATTTCACTCCGGTTGTCGGCGGTGGATGCAGCCGTGGCACAGTACCAAGGGCAGCTTGCTGATTTGGACGGGCAACTCACCCGTCAGCGGCAAGTGACCGATGGGGCAACGGCGCAGGAGCAGCAGCTGCAACAGCAGCTCAACCAAACAGAGCAGGCATTGTCCCAAGCGGCGCGGCAGATGGATGAGGAGAAAACACGGCGGGATCAGGTATATCTGGACTTGCAGGAAACCCGCCGCCGAGTCAAGCTGTTGGAGGATTTGGAGCGGAATTTAGAGGGCTTTGCCCACAGCGTCAAAACCGTCATGCGCCTTGCAGAGCAGGGACAGATCACGGGCATTCACGGTCCCGTATCCCGTCTGCTGACGGTACCGAAGGACTACGCTCTCGCCATTGAAACCGCCTTGGGCGCTGCGGCGCAGAACATCGTGGTTTCCAATGAAGAGGATGCGAAAACCGCCATTCGGGTGCTGAAGCAGAAGGACGGCGGACGAGCCACGTTCCTGCCTATGTCCACCATTCGTGGCAAAACCCTGACGGAGCCGGGCTTGCAGGATTGCAAGGGGTTTGTGGGCATCGCCGGGGACTTGTGTCAATGCGACAAGCAATATCAGGGTATTTTGCAGTCCCTCTTGGGGCGCATTGCTGTGGCGAATACTTTGGACGATGCGGTTGCCATTGCCAAGCGATTCCGCTACCAGTTCCGTGTGGTCACACTGGACGGGCAAGTGGTGAATGCCGGCGGTTCCATGACCGGCGGTTCCTCCAATAAAAAGAGCGGCTTGCTGAGCCGTGCCTCTGAAATCGCCGCTTTAAAGGAAAAAGGCACCGCACTGGAAGGGCGATTCGCCCAAACCCAACGTGCCTTTGAGGAGCAGAGCAAGTCCATTCAAGGGCTGCGTGGTTCTTTGGAACAACTGCGGCAAAGCTGGACATCCCAAGGCGAACAGGTGCTTGCGGAATCCTCTGCGCTGCATCGACTGGAATCCCAGCGAAACGCAGTGCAGCAGCAACTCGCTTCTCTGGAAAGCGAAACGGCAAACGCACGTCGCCGTTGCACCGATTTGGAAACAGAACGGCAGACGGTACAAGAACAGCTCCGCCGGCTGGAGGAGCAAATGGCAGAGGAGCGGCAGATTCTTGCTGCGTTGAGTACCTCTCAGGACGGCGCACAAAAGGAATGGGATTGGATTCAAAGCCAACTGCAAACCCAGCGGCTAAAGCTGCTGACGGTGGAGAAAGACCGAGAGATGCTCGCCCAAAACGTGAAGGAGTTGGAAGAACAACTGGCACAGGGGCAGGAGCAGTCCCGGCATATTTCGGCGGAGTTGGATGCCACCAAGGAGAAAAACGCCCGGTTGGAGGAAGCCATTGCCTTAGGCAAAGAGGAGGCGGCAACCCTGCGGGCGCAGGCAGAAGCCTTCCGGAGCGAGGCGGAGCAGCTGCAGCAGGAGCGCATGACCTTGGAGCAAACCAGTGTTGCGCTGCGGAACCAAGAGAAAGAAGCCTCCGCCCAAAAGGAAGCCATCGGGCGAGAGCTTTCTCGCTTGGAGGAGCGGAAGCTCAGCTTGCAGCGGCAGTATGATGAAATCATCGAGCAGCTTTGGAACGAGTATGAGTTGACTCGCCGAGAAGCCGAGGAAGAAGCCCAACCGGTAGAGGATCAGGAGCAGTCTGCCCGCCGCTTGCGGGAATTAAAAAGCAAGCTGAAAGGCTTGGGCAGTGTGAATTTGGATGCCATTGAGGAGTACCAAGCCGTGTCGGAGCGGTACGAATTTCTTACCGAGCAGGTGAAGGATGTGGAGCAATCCCGCACCCAACTGCACAAGCTGATTCGGGATTTGACCCGCCAAATGACGGAGATTTTCAAGGAGCGGTTTCAAGAAATCAACGAGTATTTCAAGACCACCTTTACCGAGCTGTTTGGCGGCGGTAAGGCGCATTTGGAATTGTCCGATCCGGAGGATGTACTCCATTCCGGCATTGTGATTTTGGCGCAGCCCCCGGGCAAAATCGTGAAAAATCTGGAGCTGCTTTCCGGCGGCGAAAAAGCCTTGGTAGCGGTTTCTCTGTATTTTTCCATCATGAAGGTCAGTCCGCCGCCGTTCTGTATGTTGGACGAAATCGAGGCGGCATTGGACGACGTGAACGTGGTCCGCTTTGCGGAATATCTGCGAAAAATGAATGAAAATACCCAGTTTATTGTCATCACCCATCGGCGTGGCACCATGGAAGAAGCCGACGTGTTGTACGGCGTGACCATGCAGGAGGAGGGCGTTTCCAAGCTGTTGAAGCTGGACCCCAAGCAGGTGGGCAAGGAACTGGGCGTGCAATAACTAGTTTCTAAAGGAGGCGAACCCATGGGATTTTTTGATAAAATTAAAGAAGGTCTGCGAAAGACCAGAGAGAACATCAGCGGCTCCATCGAGAGTATGCTCAATTCCTTTACCAAGATTGACGAGGAGCTGTTTGAAGAACTGGAAGAACTGTTGGTCATGGGCGATGTGGGCATACATACCGCCGGACGAATCTGTGAAGAATTGCGGGTGCGTGTGAAGAAGCAGGGCGTGACCGACCCCAATGCGGTGATGGATTTGTTGAAAGAAATCGTTGCCGATATGCTCAGCGGCGGCGAGGAGCTAGACCTTTCCGGCAAGCCCACCGCCATTTTGGTTATCGGCGTAAACGGTGTGGGTAAGACCACCACCATTGGCAAGATTGCATCCCGTCTGAAAAGTGAGGGCAACAAGGTAGTACTGGGCGCTGCCGATACCTTCCGTGCCGCCGCCATCGACCAGTTGGAGGTTTGGGCGCAGCGGGCAGATGTGCCGATTGTAGTTCGTCCCGAAGGCTCCGACCCGGCATCGGTGGTGTTTGACACCATTGCCAAGGCGAAGTCCCTCCATGCAGACGTTTTGATTTGCGACACCGCAGGACGACTGCACAACAAGAAAAACCTGATGGACGAGCTGAGCAAAATGAGCCGGATCATCGATCGAGAGCTGCCGGACAGCTCCAGAGAAACCTTGTTGGTTTTGGATGCCACCACCGGTCAGAATGCGGTGAATCAGGCAAGAGAATTTAAGAATGCCGCAGGCATTACCGGCATTGTGCTGACCAAGCTGGACGGTACTGCCAAGGGCGGCGTGGTGTTGGCAATTCGAGAGGAATTGCAGCTTCCGGTGAAGTTCATCGGTGTGGGTGAGCAAATCGACGACCTGCAGCCCTTCGATGCCAAAGCCTTTGCAGAGGCGCTGTTCGATAACAGCAATGAGGTGGACGAGGAAACCGCCCAGCGCATTGCCGAGCAGAATGCCCGTTATGACGAGTACGGCGAACTGGTGGAGGAGCAGGACGAATGGGTAGATTGGGACTCCGAGAACAAGAGCACCCAACCACAAGCCGAGGATGAGGAATGGATTGACTGGGCTGCTTTAGAAGCCGCCGAAGAAGCCGTTCGCAAGGATGCAGAGGACAACGAGCCTGCCACCTTGGAGGAAACCAAGGAAGCGGTTGCGGTGGAGGAAGCTGCTCCTGTTGCGGAAGAACCTGTTGCCGAACCGGTTGTGGAAGAAGCTGTACCGGCAGAAGAACCGATTGCGGAGGAACCTGCCTCTGTTGAAGCAGTAGAAGAAGCGATTGCAGAGGAGCCTGTTGTGGAAGCAGCAGAGGACGTTGCGGAACCAATCACAGAAGCGGAAGCACCTGCCGAAGCTGCGGAGGAGGAATGGAGCGACGAGCCTTACGACGAAACCCAAGATATTCCGGAGGAGGACGAAGCACCTCGCAAGGAAACAAGAGAGGAACGTCGTGCCAGAAAAGAGCGGGAAAAGGCAGAGCGCCGTGCAGAAAAAGAAGCGCGCAAAGAAGAACGCCGGCAGAACAGCCGTTGGTTTAAATAAAAAAATCGCTTGAGGGTGACAGAATGACATTGATTATGGCAACGCACAATCAGAAAAAATTGCGGGAAATGGAGCGTATCTTGTCGCCGCTGCAAATCACCGTACAAACCGCAGACCTGCCGGAGGTAGAGGAAACCGGCGCCACCTTTGCGGAGAACGCTTATCTCAAAGCAGCCTCCGCCTGCAAGGCGACCGGTCTGCCGGCGGTGGCGGATGATTCCGGTTTGGCAGTGGATGCCCTGAACGGCGCGCCGGGTATTTACTCGGCTCGGTACGGCGGCGAGGGTCTGACCGACGAGGACAGGGTACAAAAGCTGCTTTCGGAGATGGAGAACGTTCCCGAAGAGAACCGCACCGCACGGTTTATCTGTTCCATTTGCTGTGTGTTCCCGGACGGAACGGCGCTGCGGGCAGAGGATTGTGTAGAGGGTACCATCGGCTATGAGCCTGTGGGAGAAAACGGCTTTGGCTATGACCCGATTTTCATGCGGGGCGACCGTTCCTTTGCCCAGTTCTCCAACGAGGAAAAGGATGCCGTCAGCCACCGTGGCAAGGCGCTTCGGTCTTTCTTTACAGCATTGCAGCAGTATCTAAAGAGGGATTGAGGGGCAGCCATGGACATTACAATCAGACGAGGGAACCGTGGGGATTTGGAGCAGATTATGAATCTGTGGCTCACGGGCAATCGACAGGGAAATGATTTTGTAAACGAGGACTATTGGGAACTCCACTACAATCAGGTGCGGGATTTGCTGCTTCAGGCAAAGGTCTATGTGGCAGAGGGAGAAAATCGACAGATTATCGGCTTTGTTACTTTATTGGGAAAGCATATTGCAGGACTGTTTGTAGCAGCGCTGTACCGAGGTCAAGGTATCGGGAAGCTGCTGCTGCAGCGGTGCAAGCTGGACCGTTCCGCTTTGACCTTGCAGGTTTATGCCAAAAATGAAGGGGCATTTCGCTTTTACCAACGAGAGGGATTTCTCATTACACAAGCACAGTTAGATGCAGAGGTAGGCGCCATGGCGTATTCCATGGCATGGACTTCTGTTTATGATGACTTAAAACAAAGGAGGGCACTGGAATGTTGACCAGTAAGCAAAGAGCCTATTTAAGAGGAGAAGCCAACCAACTTGCCACCATTTTGATGGTGGGCAAAGGCGGCATCAGCGATGATGTGGTGCAGCAGGCAGTGGATGCGCTGCGCAAGCGGGAATTGATTAAGTGCAAAGTGTTGGAAACTGCACCAAAGGTTCCGAGAGATACCGCAGAGGAAGTGGCAGAGCGTACCGGCGCAGAGGTGGTACAGGTCATCGGCACCAAGTTTATTCTCTATAAGGCAAATCCAAAAGAGCCGATTTACACCCTGCCAAAGGCATAACCATGGGCAGACTGGGCATTTTTGGTGGAACGTTTAACCCCATTCACAACGGGCATTTGCACATTGCAGAGTGCTTTTGGCAGCAGATGGACTTGGACAGCTTGCTGTTCATTCCCTCCAAGCGCCCCACTCACAAGCCGGCACCGGATTTGGCAGGCAGCACCCACCGCTTGGCAATGTGCAGAGCGGCGCTGGAGGGCACGCCCTTTTCCGTTTCCGACTTGGAAGTTACTCGCCAAAGC
Source organism: uncultured Eubacteriales bacterium (assembly GCA_934476545.1). Classification (GTDB taxonomy): domain Bacteria; phylum Bacillota; class Clostridia; order Oscillospirales; family Acutalibacteraceae; genus UMGS1071. The sequence continues at coordinate 19,637 of CAKSOB010000004.1, forward strand.
GACAGCTACACCGTATATACTTTAGAGGAATTGCACCGACAATACCCGGAGGAGCGGCTGTATCTGCTGATGGGGGAGGATATGTTCCTGACGCTGTTGGATTGGAAAGCGCCGGAGGAAATTTTGTCCCTGTGTGTGGTTTGCGTTGCGCCTCGCAGTGAGGACAGCCGCAGCCGCATCTTAACCTACGGGGAACGGCTCACCGCCTTGGGCGGACAGTATGCCTTGCTGGACATTCCGTTTTTGTCTGTTTCTTCTACGGAGATTCGGCAGCGGGTGCAGGCAGGGCTGCCCATTGACCACCTGATGCCCGATGCAGCAAGACAATATCTTTACGAACATCATTTATATCAAGGAGGAGCCTACGCATGACGAGAGAAGAATACAAAGCAGCGGTTCGTCCGTTTTTATCGGAAAAACGGTTCTACCACAGTGAATGCGTGGCAGCAGAAGCCGAAAAACTGGCAAAACATTACGGCGCAGACCCGGAAACCGCTTGGGTGGCGGGGATTCTGCACGATATTATGAAAGAGCTGCCGCCGGAAGAGCAGTTGAAAAAGATGGACGAATTTGGTATAATACTGACGGAGATGGAGAGAGGCGCACAAAAGCTGTGGCACGCTGTTCTGGGTGCTGTTTATGTGCAGAAGGAGCTTTCCATTGCAGATCGGGATATTGTAGACCCGATTTTGTATCACACCACAGCCAAAGCAGACATGACCCTGCCGGAGAAAATCCTGTTTATGGCGGATTATATTTCCGCTGACCGGGAGTTTGAGGGCGTGGAGGACATGCGTGCGCTGGCTTACGAGAATTTGGACAAGGCAGTGCTGTTGGGTTGCGCCGAAACCATCGGCGATTTAGCAGAGCGGTTTAAAACCATTCACCCCAACACCATGGCTGCCTACAATTGGTATGTGATGCACCAACCGGCAGAATAAGTTCTGCGTTTATCATCTTAGAAAACAATCCGATTGTTAATCGAAAAATCGGAGAAAAGCACTGTTCCGGCAGGTGCTTTGGGTTGAATCTTGCCGGAGGAATGGACAGAAGTAACTTATGACAGCATTAGAATTGGCAAAAGAAGCCGCAAAAACCCTGAATAACAAAAAGGGCATGGACATTCGCATCCTGCGGATTGAGAATATTTCTTCGCTGGCAGATTATTTTGTGTTTGCCACCGGTACCAGCAACACCCATGTCAACGCACTGGCAGATGAAACCGAGTTCCATCTGAAGGAGATTGGCGTTGCCCCCCACCATGTAGAGGGCTATCGCTCCAACTCTTGGGTGCTGATCGACTACGGCAACGTGATCGTGCATATCTTCACCGACGAATCCAGACAGTATTATGATTTGGATCGTCTGTGGCAGGACGGCGAGCAGGTTGACACTGCATTTTTACAGTAAGGAGGGGAACAGTCTTGAAATATGAACATCAGCCGATTGAAGGCAAATGGCAAAAACGTTGGGAGGAGGAAGGCGTATTCCACGCTTCCAACGAAACCGATAAGCCAAAGTACATGGCTCTGGTAGAGTTTCCATATCCTTCCGGTCAAGGTTTGCACGTAGGACACCCTCGTTCTTACACTGCTCTGGACATCGTTTCCAGAAAGCGCAGAATGCAGGGCTACAACGTGCTGTATCCCATTGGTTGGGACGCTTTTGGTTTGCCAACCGAGAACTTTGCCATTAAGAACCACATTCATCCGGCAATCGTTACCGAGAAGAACATTGCCCGCTTTAAGCAGCAGTTGATCTCTCTGGGCATTTCCTTTGACTGGTCCAGAGAAATCAACACCACCGACCCGTCTTACTACAAGTGGACCCAGTGGATTTTTCTCCAACTCTTCAAGCATGGTTTGGCATACAAAAAAGAGATGGCGGTAAACTGGTGTACCTCTTGTAAGTGTGTTTTGGCAAACGAAGAAGTGGTCAACGGCGGCTGCGAGCGCTGCGGCAGTGAAGTGGTGCGAAAGGTAAAATCCCAGTGGATGCTGAAGATTACCGCTTATGCACAGCGTTTGATTGACGACTTGGCTCTGGTGGATTATCCGGATAGAGTAAAGGCGCAGCAGACCAACTGGATCGGTCGTTCTACCGGTGCGGAGGTTTCCTTCAAAACCACTGCCGGTGACGACATTAAAATCTACACCACCAGACCGGATACCATCTACGGCGCAACCTACATGGTTATTTCTCCGGAGCATGGTCTGATTGAAAAGTGGAGTGATCGCCTGACCAACATGGAGGAGATTCGCGCCTATCAGCAGGAGGCTGCCCGCAAGTCCGACTTTGAGCGTACCGAGGTTGCCAAGGATAAGACCGGCGTTCGCCTGCAAGGTGTTTCCGCTATCAATCCGCTGACCGGCAAAGAAATTCCGATTTTCATTTCCGACTACGTTCTCGTTTCCTACGGTACCGGCGCTATCATGGCGGTACCTGCTCACGATACCCGTGACTGGGAATTTGCCAAGAAGTTCGACCTGCCGATTATTGAGGTGGTAAAGGGCGGCAACGTAGAGGAGGCAGCCTTTACCGATTGCGCTACCGGCATCATGGTGAACTCCGGCATTTTGGACGGCTTGACCGTAGAAGAAGCCAAGAAGAAAATCATCGAGCATATGGCAGAGCAGGGCATTGGCGAGGCAAAGGTAAACTTCAAGCTCCGTGACTGGGTGTTCTCTCGTCAGAGATATTGGGGTGAGCCGATTCCGATTGTTCACTGCGACAAGTGCGGACAGGTTGCGGTGCCGGAAAGCGAGCTTCCTTTGGAGCTGCCAAACGTAGAATCCTACGAGCCGACTGAGAACGGTGAATCTCCGTTGGCTGCCATGACCGACTGGGTGAACACCACCTGTCCTTGCTGCGGCGGTCCTGCAAAGAGAGAGACCGACACCATGCCACAGTGGGCAGGTTCCTCTTGGTACTTCCTGCGCTACATGGACCCACACAACAACGAGGCTCTGGCAAGTCCGGAAGCCCTCAAGTACTGGGCTCCGGTAGACTGGTACAACGGCGGTATGGAGCATACCACTCTGCACTTGCTGTATAGCCGCTTCTGGAACAAGTTCCTTTATGACATCGGTGTAGCGCCAACGCCGGAGCCTTACGCAAAGCGTACCAGCCACGGCATGATTCTGGGCGAGAACGGCGAGAAGATGAGTAAGTCCAGAGGCAATGTGGTGAATCCGGATGAAATCGTTGCAGAGTACGGCGCAGACACCATGCGTCTGTACGAGATGTTCATCGGTGACTTTGAAAAGGCTGCGCCGTGGAGCACCTCCGGCATTAAGGGTTGCCGCCGCTTCTTGGAGCGGTACTGGAACCTGCAGGATATTCTCTGCGACGAAACTGGGATTCGTGAGGACGTGGAGGTTTCCTTCCACAAGACCATCAAGAAGGTTGGCGAGGACATTGAGCATCTGAAGTTCAATACCGCAATCGCTGCCCTGATGGCTTTGATGAACGATATTTACGAAAAAGGCTCCATCACAAAGGACGAGCTTGCAGTGGTTACTCTGCTGCTGAACGTCTTTGCGCCGCACATTTGCGAAGAGGTTTGGGAAGTACAGAAGCTGGGCGACGGCATGGCTTGCACCCAGCCTTGGCCTGCTTACGAGGAAAATAAGTGCGTGGAATCCACCATTGAAATCGTAGTACAGGTAAACGGCAAGGTGCGCAGCCGCCTGCGTGTGGCTCCGGACATTGCGGCTGCCGATGCCATTGCGCTGGCAAAAGCAGACGGCAAAATTGCAGAAGAAATTGACGGCAAGCAGCTTGTAAAAGAGCTGTATGTACCGGGCAGACTGGTCAACTTGGTCGTGAAGAAATAACAAGCACAAGCGGGACAGGATTGGCTGCTCCCGCTTTTTTGCGGGAATGGGGAAGATTGTATGAAACGAAGCGCAAGGATTCCCTCCTGTCAAATGTCGGAATCCTTTTTGGTAATGGGACTGCTCTCGGTGGTAGGCGGCTACTTGGATGCCTACACCTACCTTTGTCGGGGCGGCGTGTTTGCCAATGCCCAAACCGGCAACATTGCGGCGTTGGGCTTTCATATTGTAGACGGACAGTGGTATGACGTGTGGCACCGTGTGCTGATGATTGGCTGTTTTATCTCCGGTATTTTGCTATGTGATTTTGTAGAATCCAAGCTGAAGCAGTCGGAGCAGCTTCACTGGCGGCAAATCGTGGTGTTGGCAGAGGCAGCGGTCATTGGGGTGATTTCCTTTATCCCCGGCGGCGCTTGGGATATGGTGTGCAACGCAGCGGTATCCTTTGTGTGCGCCATGCAGGTAGAGTGTTTCCGCAAGGTGCGGGGCGTGAATGTTGCCAGTACCATGTGTACCGGCAGCCTGCGCAGCGGTACCCAACAGCTTTATAAATTTTTAAAGCAGCACAACCGCCAGTCCCTCTATAATTGCCTGAAATATTACACTATGATTCTGCTTTTTATTTGCGGTGTGGTCATCGGTGCGGCACTGACCAATGTGTGGGATATCCACGCAGCCTTGGTTTGCAGCGGCGTGCTGTTCTTGGTGTTCGGGCTGCTGTTCATCAAACAAAATAACGCAGCTTAAAAAATCCCCACAGATTCGTCTGTGGGGATTTTTCTTTGATGGAATTTTATGGACGCATTCGTTTTTCAAACCGGAAGAAGCCTTCTTCCGCTTCCGGCGGGAGGTCTGCATTGTGTGGGTCAGGATGGTGAGAACAGAAAAATTCCACAATATGAAAGCCACACTTGTTTACATAGAAGTGGATATTTCGCTGTTCAAAGTAGGGCGTGTGGGTTTCCCAAATTATCGTATCCGGATACAAGGCTTCTGCTGCCTGCCAAGCCTGAAACCCAATTCCACTGCCATGTATTTCCGGCTGCAAAAAGAACAGCTCCAAGCTGTTGCGGTGGGTTTCCTTGTTGATATTCAGAACCATACCGCCGACAGGGTTGCCTTCCTGCAAAATCAAGTAGCTTTTTGAACCGATACAGTTCATGGAAGAGAGAATTTCTTTTTGAGAAATTACCGGCTCCTCTGTGTGGGAGAGAGTTTCGTCAACGGCTTTTTGAAAAGCACGCTGCAATTCTTTAATAAACCACAGCTGCTGCTCCGGTGGCAAAGGAGCTAGAATCGGATTGTTTTTCATAGAACACCTCTAAAAAAGAGAACCGACCTGCGGTTCTCCCGTGTTTGTGATATAGATTAGTCGCCGAAGCCGATGCCGATTTCTCTGGCGTATTGAATCAGGTCTAAGTTCGGCGGAACAGATTTCAGCTTGCCGGCTACCTCAGCCAGCGGAACGGGAACGATTTGGTTGTTTTGCAGCGCAACCATATTGCCGTACTGCTCCTTGAGAATCAAATCCGCAGCGGCAGCACCAAAGCGAGTTGCCAACACACGGTCGCTTGGAGAAGGATTGCCGCCTCTCTGGAAGTGACCCGGTACGGTAACACGCACCTCTTTGCCGGTGCGCTCCCGAATCTCCTCGGCAATGCGGTAAGAGATGGACGGGTAGTTTTGCTTTTCTCGATAGGTTTTCAGCTCTTTTTTGCCCATGGCGGCTTCTTCCTTGGAGATGGCGCCCTCTGCTACCGCTAAGATGGAGAACCGCTTGCCTTTGTGCTCTCTGTCATTGAGGGTTTCCACAATGCGGTCAATGTCGTAAGGAATTTCCGGCAGCAGAATGATGTCTGCACCGGAAGCAATGCCGGCATACAGGGGCAGCCAGCCTACCTTATGACCCATAATCTCCACAATGAAGATTCGGCTGTGGGAGTCAGCGGTGGTGTGAATGCAGTCGATGACATGGCTGGCAATCTCCAAAGCACTGTCAAAGCCGAAGGTCATGTCGGTGCCCCACAGGTCGTTGTCAATGGTCTTTGGCAGAGTGACCACATTCAGTCCTTCTTCTCGCAGCAGGTTGGCCGTTTTGTGGGTGCCGTTGCCACCTAAAATTACAAGGCAGTCCAACTGCATTTGGCGGTAGGTGGACTTCATGGCTTTTACCTTGTCAATGCCGTCGGGACCGATGACCCGCATCTCCTTAAATGGCTGACGGGAGGTGCCAAGAATGGTGCCGCCTTGGGTGAGAATACCGGAAAACCGAGAGATTTCCAGGGGGAAGTATTCTCCGTGAATCAAGCCCTTGTAGCCGTCCCGAATACCGAACAGCTCTAAGTCCTCGCCCAGTGTTTCATAGAGTGCCTTTGCAACGCCCCGAATTGCAGCGTTCAGACCTTGGCAGTCACCGCCGCTTGTTAAAAAACCGATTCTTTTTTTCATATACGAATTACTCGCTTTCCTTTGGATTTTTCAGGGCGTTGGGATTTTGCTGTGGCTTAAAGCCTTCACTCCAGTCAATTCGGCGCACTTCCGCTGCCCGTTTTTTATCTTCTTTGGCAAAACAGGACTGGCAGTTCAGGGCAGACTTGCCTCGTTTATCTACCATTTTGTAAGTGCCGTCCGGCAGCAGGGTTCTGGTGTTCACCGTGTCGTTCCACATGGTTTCCAGAATATGCTCGCCCCGCTGCTGTAAGTCCTCGTCCTCAATGGGGAATACCAGTTCCACACGGCGGTCTAAGTTCCGCTGCATCCAGTCAGCGCTGCCCATATACAGCCTGGGGTTGCCGCCGTTTTCAAAGTGCCAAATCCGGCTGTGCTCCAAAAGCTGCCCCACAATGCTGTGGACGGTGATGTTCTCGCTGAGTCCCTCAATACCGGGAACCAAGCAGCAAATGCCACGAACGATGAGCCGAATCTGCACGCCTGCCTGGGAGGCTTTGTAGAGATGCTCAATAATTTTCGGGTCCACCAAGGAGTTGACCTTGGCGGTGATAGAAGCCGGCAAGCCGTCTCTAGCGTTCTTGATTTCCTTTTCAATCATGCGGGTGAAGAAGCTTCGCAGCCCATGGGGGGCAACGGCGAACTTGTTGTATTCCGGCGGCATGGAGTAGCCGGTCAGCACGTTAAAGAGGGAAGAAGCGTCGGCGCCGAAGGGCTCGGCGCAGGTGAATACGCTCAGGTCGGTGTAAATCTTTGCGGTGGAGTCGTTGTAGTTGCCGGTACCCATATGCACATAGCGGCGGATGCCGTCCTCCTCCTTGCGTACCACAAGGGTAATTTTACAGTGGGTTTTCAGTCCCTGCAAGCCGTAGATTACATGGCAGCCTGCATTTTCCAGCTTCCTTGCCCAGTGGATGTTGTTTTCTTCGTCAAAGCGGGCTTTCAGCTCCACCAGAACCGTTACCTGTTTGCCGTTTTCCGCCGCTTTAATCAAAGAGGCGATGATGGGGGAGTTGCCGCTGACACGATACAAGGTTTGCTTAATGGCAAGGACATTTTCGTCTGTGGCAGCCTCTCGGATGAAATCTACCACCGTTTGGAAGGATTCATAAGGGTGGTGAATCATCCGGTCTTTCTCCTTGATGATGTCAAAGAGATTGTCGCCGTTGGCAAAGTCGGCGCAAGGATACACCGGCACTACCGGCGTAAAGCACATGGACTGGAACTCGCTTTGGGAAGCGAACTTGCCAAAGAAGGTCAGGTCGATAGGACCCGGTGTTTCGTAAATCTCATCGTTCTTCACCTTTAGAGCATCGCAGAGAAATTCCTTGGTTTGCTTGTCGCACTTTTGCAGCAGCTCCAAGCGAATGGGGCGACCGTGCTTCCGCTTTTTGATAGACTTTTCAATCTCCTGCAATAAATCATCGGTGTCTTCGTCAATGTTCAAATCGGAGTTTCTGGTAATGCGGAACAGACTGCACGCCTTGATTTTATGCAGCTCGAACAGACTGGAAATCTGGTCGATGATAATATCCTCCAACAACACGAACTGGTGAGCGCCCTCTTCGGACGGCACCTTCAGGAATCGTGGCAAAATGGACGGCACCTGCACCACCGCAAAGCAGGATTCCTTTTTCTCGTCCTTGAGATGCACGGCAATGTTCAAACTCTTGTTTGCCAAGTGTGGGAAGGGACGGCTTGGGTCTACTGCCAGTGGAGTCAGCACAGGGAAGAGGATCTTCTCAAAGTAGGTGGTAATGTATTCCCGCTGCTCTTTGTTCAGTTCCTCCGGAGAGAGAAATTCAATCTCCTGCTTTTTCAGGGCAGGCAAAATGGAGCGGTGCAGGCAGGAATACTGCTTGTCGGTAAAGTCGTGGATGTTCTTTTGCAGGGCTTCCAGCAGCTTTTGTGGGGTGAAGCCGGACAGATCCTCGGAGGTAATGCCGGACAGCACACGGGCTTTGACGCCTGCTACCCGCACCATGAAAAATTCATCCAGATTGGATTGGCTGATGGCAAGGAATCGCAGCCGTTCCATCAGGGGGTTTTCTTTTTCAAAGGCTTCGTCTAACACACGGGTGTTAAAATCCAGCCAACTTAATTCCCGATTGATAATGGGAAAAGACATCGTTTTATAATCCATGTTAGGGAACCTCTCATATCATAGTAGATTTTAATTGCAGAACCGGCTGCAAGCCGAAGGAAGATTTAAAGAACGGCGCACAGTGCGAAACCGCCCATTTTTCCAAATAGAGGTTTTGGTCGCACACGCCGCTGATGAGCAGTTCATCGCCCCGCAGCTTTACGGAGATTTCCTTCAGCTTGTGCTTTTTTGATTTGTCCAAGGAGTTTGCCAGCCGGAAAATAGCGGTGAGCTTGGAGCAAATCAGCACTTCTTCTTCGGTAAAGGTCAGGAAGCCAATGCCGTCAAAGTTTGGCTCCCACAGCTCGGTAAAGTTGGCAATGACTGCCGCTAATTTCATATCTTCACCGGTTAAGCCGCAAATATCCAAGTCGCGAATCAATTCTGCCGAGCAGCCGCCCTTGGCGTTGACAAAGTAACCGGAGTCGTGGAGAATGGCAGCCACCTGCAAAATCACCCGATGGTGGTCGGTAAAGCCGTGGAGCCGCTTCAGGCGGTCAAACAGCTTGACGCAATGCTGCCGTACCAGGTTATAGTGACCGGCATCGCAGTCATAGCGGGCGGCAAAAGTTTCGGCGCAGGCGAGGGCGCTTTGCTCCATGTAGCTGTGATAGCGGCTCTCCCAGTTGCGGAACAGCAGCTTGGAGAGAAAGGCGTCTGCCAGCTCGATTTTCGGAATCAAAATTTCATCGGCTTGGGTCAGCTTCATGAGCCGGAAGAAAATGGACAGGGTGGAGTACAGCAGCTCCGCCCGCTCCTCACTGATGTCAAAATTCAGGGACAGCTGCTCCAAAGAGCTGTTCTGGGTTTGGTTCACCAGTTTTAAAATCGCATCGCCGCTAATGCGATAGAGGTCGCCCTCCGGCTTCACATCGCACAGCTTGGCAATCAGGTCCATTTCATTGCCGGTCATCACCAAGTTGTCAATCATCTTGCTTGGGAAGGGCATAACGATATTACTGAACACAGCGTCCAAATATTCCTCCGCCGCTTCGTCAAAGGCGCTGTTGCTGGCGTCGGCATCGTCCAACATATCATGAATTTTCAAAGAACCCATAGAGAGAATTTGGCAGAAGGTAATGCTGTCATCCTCATGAATACACAGTCCCGTAGAACCGGTACCGGTGTGAGAAATCAGCGTCTTTTTGCCGTCGGTCAAGCCGTCGTGCTTTTGTACGGCACGAATCGCTTCGTAGTAAATCAGGGACTTTTCCGTGGAATCATCGCAAACCAAAACGGAAATGCCCGTCTTAACCTTGATTTGGTCTAGGGCAAACTTTTGGTTTTTTGCCTCACGGAAGGCGCTGGTGGCAAGCACCGTAAAATCCTTCACGTGATACTCTTCCATCACTTGGCGATAATCCGTTAAAATTTGGCACAACTCTTTGATGCACTCAAAAGAGATGATGCCGTCATAAAACACCTCATGCCCCAGATTCAGAGGGCGCTTTAAGGTATCAATGCGATAAATTTGGTTGTTGCGTTGCTCGGCTACAATCATTTTTACAATACTGGAGCCAATGTCCACCACGGCAACGATCTTTTTATTTTTTAGCTTTGTCAGGGAAATCACCGCTTTCTTTGCAGCGTAGGGAACGCTGTAATTTATTGTAACAATCAGTATAAAAAGAAAAGATGAAGTTCCCGTGGGATTTTGGTAAATTTCTTGTAAAATCAACAAATTACGGAAAGATTCCACAAAAAAAGGAGAGTGCCGTTGGCAGCTCTCCCCAATCCCTTACGGTTTCATTAGTTTGCTGCGGCAATCTTGGCAGATACATCCTCCGCAGTAATGGCAGTTACACCGGCATCGCCCTTCTCCGGCGCACCCTTCTCAAACAGAACAACCACGCTTGGGTTGTTGTTGTAAGTAATGTGGTTTGCCTTCGGGCAGGTCAGGTCATTCTCAAACCAGATGTAGTGGTTGTCAACGTTGTAGTAGATTCTTGCCCAGCGGGTGTCTGCGTTGTATTCCTCAACAGTAGTGAGGATTTCCTGTGAATTTGCCATGGTTTAGCTTCCTTTCCAAACTGAAAATTGTCTTAACAACACTTTCAGTTTACCACGAAATCCATTTTTTTGCAAGAGGATTTCCCATGGTTCGACAGTTGCAATTTCCCCAAATTTATGGTATACTATATGGGAATTTTATCAGACAGTTCATTCAGACCATCCTGTCTTTAAACAAAACTAGGCTGGTACACTTGCTTGCAATTTGCAGACAGGCGACCACCGGTCGTGCCTGTCTTTTTTTATTTTTGGAGGAAAACCATGTTTCAATTAAAAAGTGAAGTCCAATTCGATATGGCGCATTTTCTGCACGGCTACGACGGAAAATGTGCCAACATCCACGGTCATCGCTATCGTTTGGTGGCAATGTTTCAGTCCGAAACCCTTTGCGCCGAGGGGCAAGCCCGTGGTATGGTGGCAGATTTCCACACCATCAAGGCTGCCCTCAAAGAGTTGGCAGAGGAATTTGACCACAAGCTGGTGATGGAGGACAACGAGAAGGGGCAGGAGCTGCAAAAGAGCCTCATTGGGTACAGCGTGGTGTTGGTGCCCTATCGCCCCACCGCAGAGGAAATGAGCCGAGATTTCTACCACCGCATCAAAGCCAAAGGTTTGCCGGTCAGCTCCGTAGAGCTGTACGAAACTCCAACCAATAGCTGCATTTACAGCGAATAAGGAGGGCGTGGGATGTTTCCGATTATTGAGCAGTTTTTGTCCGTAGACGGCGAAGGCCCTACTGCCGGACGACTGGCAGCCTTTGTGCGGTTTCAGGGATGTAATCTGCGGTGCAGTTGGTGCGATACCACCTATTCCTTTGAACAGGAGAACGTGACTGCCTACCGCACTGCCGAGGAGATTTACAAGATTATCAAGGAGAGCGGCGCAAGCTGCGTGACCCTCACCGGCGGCGAGCCGCTGCTGCAGCCGGAAATCGGCTCTCTGCTGAAGATTTTAAACGAGGACGACTCTTTGCTGACCCACATTGAAACCAATGGGTCGGTGGACATTACGCCTTTTGCGGAGGAGTTCCCCAACCTGTGCTTTATTGTGGACTACAAGCTGGAGGGCAGCAACATGACCGCCCAAATGAACGAGAACAACCTGACTGCTGTTCGCCCTGTGGATACTTATAAATTTGTAGTGTCCTCTTTGGGGGATTTACAGCAGGCAACGGATGTGATTCGGAAGAATCATTTGTGCGAGAGAACCCAAGTGTTTTTCTCACCGGTGCTTGGCAAAATAGAGCCGGCGGAGATTGTGGAGTTCATGAAAACAGAACGATTGGACAAAGTGCGCCTGCAATTACAGCTCCATAAGATTATTTGGGACCCGGCGCAAAAGGGTGTTTGACAACACTATTCTTTCCATAGAACTAAGATTTCAATAGAAAAATTTCAAATATAAAAGGAGGCAGTAGCATGGCAAAGCAAATTGATACTACAAAAATAGAATCCTGCATTCGGGAACTGCTTATCGCTTTGGGTGACGACCCGGAGCGAGAGGGCTTGATTGACACCCCGAAGCGGGTGGCAAAAATGTATGCTGAGGTGTTTGCCGGTATGACCTACACCAACGAGGAAATCGCAAAGATGTTCGACACCACCTTTGAGCAGGAGGACTACCTGCGCAAGAACGAGAAAAACTTGGTGGTGGTGCGGGATATTCCCATCTTCAGTTATTGCGAGCACCACATGGCGCTGATGTATAACATGAAGGTTTCCGTGGTGTATCGTCCCGGCGCAAAGATTATCGGTCTGTCCAAAATTGCAAGAATCGCTGACATGGTTGGTCGCCGCCTGCAATTACAGGAGCGCATCGGCAACGACATTGCGGAGATCGTTTCCATGGTAACAGAGAGCGAGGACGTGGGCGTGTTGATTCAGGGTGAGCATAGCTGCATGACCGCAAGAGGCATTGAGAAGCCCGGTACCCTGACCGTGACCACTTCCTTCCGTGGCGTGTTCCAAACAGACGATGCGTTGCGCCACGAAGCACTTATTTTATTGAAGTAGTATGGCAAGTCAACGAGAGGCACTCTTTGCCTTTGCAAAAGAAACATTTGGCACCGAGCCGGAATTTCTCTGGGAAAAGACACCGGATGCCGGCGTGTTGCGCCATGCAGACAACCGCAAGTGGTACGGCATCGTTATGACGGTGCAGCGAAAAACCTTGGGGTTATCCGGCGAAGACGCAGTGGAGATTTTGAACGTAAAAGCAGACTATTTGACCGGTTCCTTTCTGCGGCAGCAGGCGGGATTCTTACCGGCATATCATATGAATAAAGAACATTGGCTGACGATTTTGTTGGATGGCACCGTAGCATTTTCGCAAACCTGCGAGCTGCTGCAAGAGAGTTTTTCCCTGACGGAATCCAAGCCGAAACGAAAAAAGGAGCAGAAATCATGAATCAAAATGCAGTGGTTGTATTTAGCGGCGGACAGGACTCCACCACCTGTTTGTTCTGGGCATTGGAGCGGTTTGAGAAGGTCATCGCCGTTACCTTTGATTACGGTCAACGTCATAAATTAGAGATTGAATGCGCTAAGGAAATCGCAAAAGATTTGGGCGTAGAGCATCACATTCTGGACATGGCGCTGCTGAACCAACTGGCACCCAACTCCCTGACCCGCAGCGACATTCCGGTGGAATGCTCCGAAAATGGGGAAGTGCCAAACAGCTTTGTAGAGGGCAGAAACCTGCTGTTCTTCAGCTTTGCGGCAGTGCTTGGAAAAGTAAAGAATTGCGACCATATTGTGGTGGGCGTTTCTCAAACCGATTTCAGCGGCTACCCGGACTGTCGGGACAACTTTGTGAAATCTCTGAACGTGACCCTAAACTTGGCTATGGACCACCAGTTTGAGATTCACTCTCCATTGATGTGGATTGACAAAGCCCAAACCTGGGAGATGGCAGACAAAATGGGTCGTCTGGACTATGTGCGGGAAAAAACCCTCACCTGCTACAACGGCATCAAGGGCAGCGGCTGCGGCGAATGCCCAAGCTGCATCCTGCGGCAGAAGGGTTTAGAGGAATACTTACAGAAAAAGGAGGCGCAGCAATGAATAGAGAGCAAGAGGGTCTGACCCTGTTGGGCAACCAAAATGTATCCTACAAAAGCGACTACGCACCGGAAGTGTTGGAAACCTTTGACAACAAGCATCCGGGCAACGACTACTTTGTCAAGTTCAACTGCCCGGAGTTCACCAGCCTTTGTCCGATCACCGGTCAGCCGGACTTCGCCACCATTTACATCAGCTACATTCCCGATATTAAGATGGTGGAAAGCAAGTCCTTGAAGCTGTATCTGTTCAGCTTCCGCAACCATGGCGACTTCCACGAGGACTGCGTGAATATCATCATGAAAGACCTCATCAAACTGATGAACCCACGTTATATCGAGGTTTGGGGCAAGTTCACTCCACGGGGCGGCATCAGTATTGACCCATACTGCAACTACGGTAAGCCCGGCACCAAGTACGAGGAAATGGCGAACTATCGCATGATGAATCATGACTTGTACCCGGAGAAGATTGACAATCGCTAAGGGTCGGTTCGTTCTTTTTTTTAGAAAAAGAACAGGGGATTGTACCCAGAGAAGATTGACAATCGCTAAGGGTCGGTTCGTTCTTTTTTAGAAAAAGAACAGGGGATTATACCCGGAGAAAATTGATAATCGCTAAGGGTCGGTTCGTTCTTTTTTAGAAAAAGAACAGGGGATTGTACCTAGAGAAGATTAATAATCGCTAATAAATTCATAGTGAAACCAAACACTATATTTTCTAAAGCGAATAAACTGAAAAAAACCTCCCAAGTTGGGAGGCTTTTTTTACGCTCAACAATATTGATTGAAATACCAACTGACAAATTCCGTCAACCGTTCCGGCTGCACAAAGTCGCCGCCGTTTTGAATGGCAGTGAAGATTTGGCGATCCTCCTCATTTTTGGGCGTGGCAGTTGCCATTGCCTTGGCGGTCATAATAAAGACCAATTTTTTGGCACCCTTTAGCTTGTTCAGGTCAATGCCGCCCAACAGTTGGAACAGAGGAATCTCTTCGGGGATATGGTTGTCGCGCTTCAGCTTGCGGCGGGAGTGGTCGTCTATTTTAGTGATGCCCACCGCCAGAACCGCCCCCACACGGAACCGCCGATGCGCCTGCTTCCATTTTTGCAGCTTGCCGCCTTCTACCCAACTCATGAAAATAATCGAAGCGTGCTTCGGTAGCTTCTGTTCCGCTTCCTCTAAAGAGCAGCAGGGTAGATGAATTTTCTCCGACAGCAGCTTGGCGTATCGGGCAGTATGTCCGGTTTGCGATTCATACACGATGGTTTTCATGGCGTTCTCTCCTTTCTCCATACGCTTCTATTATACGTCTTTTTTTGAAAAAAGAAAGAGTGGATTTTGCGCTTTTTGGATAATCCTCCCGAAAGGGGGAATGCTACTTGCAAATTGCAGGAGAGGATGATTTTTTTGGAAAAGCAACCGATGGCGTCCACGTCCCTGGGCAGTAAGGTGACAAAGATGAGCCAAAAGCAGTACGGAGAATGGGTGAAGAAAGCCTCGCCGCCCTCTGCTTGGGTGAAGAACTGCATCATGGCATTTCTCTTTGGCGGAGGCATTTGCACTTTGGGGCAAGTGCTGTTTGTGCTGTACCAAGGGGTGGGACTGGGCGAAAAGGAAAGCCGCATGGCGGTGTCCATCAGCTTGATTTTCATTGCGGCTTTGCTGACGGCGCTGAAAGTATTCGACAACATTGCCAAGCTGGCAGGTGCCGGAACCATTGTGCCAATCACCGGATTTGCCAACGCCATTGTGTCCCCTGCCATGGAGTACAAAAGCGAGGGCTTCATCATGGGCATGGCGGCAAAGATGTTTGTTATCGCCGGTCCTGTGTTAGTGTACGGCATTACGGCTTCGGTGGTGTACGGTATGGTGCTGTATATCATTCGGCTGTTTTTGTGAGGTGACAAGATGAAACGAATCGGACGCTATACCTTAGAGCCGGAGCGCTCCCCGTGGATTGAAAGCTACGGCTCTGTGTGCGGCAAAAAAGAGTGGGATGGACCATTGGGAGAGCTGTTTGACGAATCCTTTCTGGATACCACCTTGGGGGAATCTACTTGGGAAAAAGCCGAGAGCCGCCTGCAAACCGAAGCGGTGGAGATTGCCCTGCGGAAAGGTAATTTGGAGCAGCAGGACATTGATGTTCTCTTTGCCGGGGATTTGCTGAACCAGTGCATTTCCTCCACCTTTGGGCTGCGTGGCTTGGACATTCCTTTCTTGGGGCAGTACGGCGCTTGTTCCACCATGGGGCAGGCGTTGTGCATGGCGGCGGTCTTTGCGGAAAACGGCAGCGCAGACCGCGCCATCGCTGTGACGTCTTCCCATTTTTGCTCGGCGGAACGGCAGTTTCGCTTTCCATTAGAATATGGCGGGCAGCGTGCTCCAACCGCTCAATGGACGGTAACGGGAGCCGGTGCCGCTGTGGTAACGGCAGGGGATACTTTTCCTAAGAAGCCCCCAAGCCGCACAGAGGGACAGGTGCGCTCTCGCCGCATTGTCATCCGCCACATGACCGTGGGCAGAATGGCAGACTTAGGCGTGACGGATGCCAACAACATGGGAGCGGCCATGGCGCCTGCCGCCGCCCAAACCTTGGCGGATTACTTGGAGGACACCAAAACCGCTCCCAAAGATTATGACTTGATTTTAACGGGAGATTTAGGTCAGGTTGGCAGCGAGCTGATGGAACAGCTTCTGAGGGAAAGCGGCATCTTGATTGGAGAGAACCACAAGGACTGCGGCTTGCTCATCTATGACCGGCAAAAGCAGGATGTTCACGCCGGAGGTTCCGGCTGCGGCTGTGCCGGTTCGGTGGTGTGCGCCAAGCTGTTTCCGGAGATGGAAGCAGGCAAGCTGTGCAACGTGCTGTTCCTGCCCACCGGCGCGCTTATGTCTACAACTTCTTCGCAGCAGGGGGAGAGCATTCCCTCTATTTCTCATCTGCTGCATTTTATAGCGGAATAAGAAAAAGCCACCCAATCGGTGGCTTCTTTGTATTTTAAGGAGAAAAATAACGACCCATATCCTGTAAAATATTTTGGGAGAGCAGCCGTCCCTGCTCTTTGGTGTGGGCAGCGGCGATGGCGGTGTTGCCAATTTGGGTACTGTACTCGCCCATCAAGCTGCGGAGGGAAAATAAATGGCGGCAGGTGGGGGTGACCACAAGATGATAGCCGTTGTCCATTTGGTAGAGGGCGGCACTGCGGAACAGGTGGGGTACACGGCACAGGTGCGCCACGCAGTCCAACAGCACCGAGGCGGTGGGCAGAGAAAAAACTTGGGGCATCATGCGGCAGTGAAACCGATGGGGTGCGCAGACCCCGTAGCGGAACAGGGGCAGACGGGTTCGCAGGAGCATGGCGCAGCCGCAGCAGGTGGAAATGCCTAACAATCTGGCTTCTGCCGCAGAGAGAATCAGCAACAAATGGGTTTTGCCCACCGCTTTCACTTTCAAGGAATCACCTCCAAGCGCCCGTTTTTTAACAGTCTATGCAGAGAAGTTGTCCGGAGATTTTAAATTTTTGTAACAAAAAAACAGCGGTGGAGGGAGAGCCACACGCTGTTTTTTTGTTTTGCTAGACTCCTTCACGGGGGAGCGCTCGGAATCTCTTACAAGAAATACAGGGAGAACTATGCTAGGGAGAACGCACAAGAGAATCCTGCCGAATGGGGAAATTCGGGAAAACAATCCATCCTCCTGCGCAACACCGGAGAAAGAGAGGTATCCTCCTCCGCTGTAATTTTAGTATAACAAATCCCATAGGGGCGTTCTGTGATAAGATTACAAATAGAAGCTGCTTTTTGGTGATTAGGTCACAAACAATTAGCAAAGTCGTAGGTATTGCGCGCTGTAGGGCGGCATAGAAACGCCGCCCTCTAAAGAAACCGTTTCGCCGGTGAGCAGATTCTCCGCCTGACAATGAACATTCATGCCGCCAAAGAAAGGCTGATCCTCGGCGTTGATGGCAACCAGAACGGTTTCGCCGTCACAGCAGCGGCGGATAACACACTGTTTGTTGGTCAGCACCGGATGGCCGTAGTCCCCGTAGAGCAGGGCTTTGCTTTCTTTGTGCGCCTTGGCAAGGGTGGCGATCCAAGCGGTCAGCTCGTTTTCCACAGGGGCATCA